>WFWT01000110.1 GCA_015490995.1 Anaerolineae bacterium
ACCCCACCTTATGCCCCCCACCGCGTCGCGTTGCACCCCGACCGGGTCACGGACCTCGCGTTGCCCCAGCTTGCCAACGCCCCCCAATACACGCTGGACCTCCGCCTGGATGTGAGCCGCCAGGTCATCACCGGCACCGCGACCATCACCGTGACCAATCGCACCCCAACGCCCTGGACCACCCTGGCCTTACGTTTGTATCCCAACTTGCCCCACTACGCGGGCACCATGCAACTGCTTAGCCTCCAGGTTGCCGGACAACCTGTGGCCTTCTCGTTAACCTCGTCGGCCACTGCAGCGCTGGCCGACTTGCAAGAACCTATCGCACCCGGCGCGACTACCCGTTTGGACGTAGTGTACCTTGTCACCTATCACGGGGTGCCCGCACCCTCGTACCTCCTCTTTGGAGAACAGGAGGGTGTCATCAACTTGCCCCTCGCTTATCCAGCACTGGCCGTCCCCGACCCTCAAGGAGGATGGCGTCTTGATGACGGCATTCCCCTGGGCGATACGCTGATCGCGGAAAGCAGTTTCTTCCAGGTGCAGGTGACCGTGCCGGCGACCATGACCCTGATCAGCAGCGCGGTGGTAGTGGATCAGGTGCCGCTTACTACTACCCAAAGCGTGCGTTACAATCTTGTCAGCGGTCCGGCGCGGGAGCTGACGTTGCTGTTGGGGCCTGACTACCGTGTTGTGGAGAAGGACGTGGGAGGGGTACGGGTACGATCGTTCTACCTAGACGGTGATGAAGCAGCAGGCCGCGCCGCCCTTACTTACGCCATCGCTGCCCTGCAGGTGTATCGCCAACGGTTTGGCCCCTACCCCTTCGCGAAGCTTGATGTCGCCGCCGCCACGCTCCTGAACCGGGGCATGGAATACCCTACCCTCAACATGTTAGGCGTCGCCCTGTACCGCGATCAACGGCCTAAGCTGGAATTTCTGGTGGCCCACGAAGTAGCTCACCAATGGTGGTACAACCTCGTGGGCAATGACCAGATCCAGGAGCCCTGGCTAGACGAAGGGTTGACCGAGTATAGCACCTACTTCTATTATCAGGACGTCTACGGCATCGATCGGGCAGAATCTTTGCGGGAATACCGTTGGGTTGCCCCGGTCACTTATGTGCGCCGCCAAGGGCTGGATGCGCCCATTGGCTTGCCTGTCACCGCGTACACCCGAGAAAACTACGAGAACGTCATCTACGGAAAGGGAGCGCTGTTCTTCCACGAGCTGCGCACACGACTGGGAGATGAAACGTTTCTGGAGGTGCTTCGTGCCTACCGGGAGGCGTTCCAATACCGTCTGGCCACGGGACGTGACTTTCAACGGGTGGCGGAACGGGTTAGCCAGCAAGACCTAAGTGACCTGTTCGCAAGCTGGGTGTACGGCACGGCTACCACGGACGAACCCTGATCCGGCCTATCGCTCCTAAACGTCACAAACGGCATGCACCACAAGGAGGAACCGTTACCCCCGATGCATGTGGTCATTGTGTCCAAAGCCCTGGTTGTGGGCACATACCAACGTAAAGTAGAAGCCATCGCCGCGCACGAGGACATTCAGGTAACGCTCCTGGTGCCTCCATACTGGCGAGATAGTCGTGGTACCCACGCCCTTGAACCCCTCCACACCCGCGGGTACACCCTTAAGGTGATCCCTATCCGTTTTCCCGGCGCTTTTCACTGGCATTACTATCCTACCCTGGGCCGTGAGTTGGCCGCGCTCCGCCCGGACGTGTTACACATGGACGAAGAACCCTACAACCTGGCCACCTGGCTGGCCATCCGCTACGCGGTGCGGCTGAACATTCCCAGCCTCTTCTTCACCTGGCAGAACTTGTACCGACGTTATCCCCCTCCTTTCTGCCTTTTCGAACGCTATGTATACCGCCACGTCCAGTTTGCCATTGCCGGCAACCAAGAAGCCCTTGTCGTGCTCCGACACAAGGGGTACCGCGGGCCGGTTCGTGTAGTGCCCCAATTCGGTGTAGACCCAGAACGCTTCCGCCCTCGACCGGACCGCGGGGGTGTTCCCCGGCCGTTCACCATAGGTTACGTCGGTGGGCTGGTTCCGGAAAAGGGTGTTGACCTGCTCTTGCGGGCCGTGGCACGGTTATCCGGGGACTGGGAGCTCCATCTGGTGGGATCCGGTCCCGCTGAGGGCACGTTACGCCGTCTGGCGCACCAGCTGGGCATTGCCCAACGGGTGCGGTGGACCCCCCGACAACATAGTGCCCGCATGGCGGAGATTTACCCCACCTTCGACGTGCTGGTGCTCCCTTCTCGGGCCCAACGCAATTGGAAGGAGCAGTTTGGGCGAGTCCTGATCGAAGCCATGGCCTGTGAAGTGCCCGTCATTGGCTCAACGTGTGGCGAAATTCCCAACGTCATCGGCGATGCAGGCCTGATCTTTCCCGAAGGGGACATGGATACGTTAACCGCGCACCTGCGACATCTGCAAACCCATCCTGGTCTACGCCAGGAGCTCGGACGCCGAGGCCGCGCGCGTGTGCTGGCCCACTTTACCCACGAACGCATCGCCGAGGAGACGGTAGCCATTTACCGTGAAATGCTCTGTCACGCCCAAACTTCCTGATATCTCTATCCCCCCTCCCAGACGTCGCAGGATGTTGTGCTTATTTTCCCAATATGACCTGAGGACTACACCTCACCGCCCAAAATGTGTTACCATTGGACGAACATGGACCCTGCAGGTCGGGGAGGAGAGGGCCTCATATGATGGGGCTCCCGAAAATGGCCAAAGCCCTCTCCCGGTTCCGAACAGTGTCTGAGGTGGACACAGGCCCACGTGAGGCCGTAGAAGCTCAACCGAAGGACAACGATGGAGGCGTCCATGACGGACAAACAGGTGCCCGACGTGGTGGTTGGCCGGTTGCCCCTCTACTTGCGTACGCTCAAACAGTTACAGACGGAAGGTCGCCGGGTCATCTCCTCCGCCCAGCTGGCCAAACTGCTGCACCTCAACCCCGCCCAGATCCGAAAAGACCTCTCCATGTTCGGCGAGTTCGGTCGCCAGGGGGTCGGTTACACCATTCCAGACCTGATCGCCCAGTTGGAACGCATCCTGCACGTGGATCGAACCTGGGAAATGATCGTGGTGGGAGCGGGCGCGTTGGGACAGGCTCTGGTTAATTACCCAGGGTTTGAGATCAATGGCTTTCGCATCGCGGCCATCTACGACAACGACCCGGCCAAAATCGGCAAGCCTATAGGGCGGTTTATCGTGCGGGATGTACAGTACATGCCCGAGGACGTACGCTCACATGGATGGCGTATCGGTATCCTGGCCGTACCGGAAGCCGCGGCCCAAGCGGTGGCCGAGCAAATGGTCTCCGCCGGCATCCGCGCCATCCTCTGTTACGCGCCCACGGTCTTGACATTACCGGGTAACGTTCAAGTACAATACATCGACCCAATCGTTCACCTGCAACATATGGCCTTTTACCTGGAAGAGACAGACTAGACACGCCCGCCCGACGTACACACACGGGCGACGGGCAATACCATCCCCGGTGTGTCCTCTTACCAAAGACGGACAAACACCAACACCGAAGAAGGGCAGGTACGGCCGAACACCCCGTGCCCCAAAACAAGCCACCGGTCAGGCCACATTGGCCGAGCAGGGAAACAGGGAGAGAGGTCATGCACGTCCAGGAAACACTGGTGCGGGAAATCATGCACTCCCCCGTGGTGGTCATCACGCCGGACGCGTCCATTGAGGAAGCCCAAGCGCTGATGGAAGAGCACAATGTGCGGCGCCTGCCCGTGGTGAACGCGGACGGCCACCTCGTGGGTATCATCTCCCTGGGCGACCTGCGTGAAGCCGCGGCCGTAAAAGCTACCCTGAACCCTTACTCACCGGAAGCCACCGAAACCTGGCTCTCGGTGGAGGAAGTCATGACCCCCAACCCTATCACCGTTACCCCTGACACCCCCATCTGGCAGGCCGCGGAACTTATGATCGCACACAAAATCGGGGGGCTGCCGGTTATGGAAGGATCACAGCTGGTGGGCATTATCACCACATCGGACATTATGCGCCTGGTGGTCGCTCACTGGCGAGAAGTACGAGAAGGAGGAGACATCCGGGACCCGGGGGAAGCAGGGTCCGAGTAGAGGGTCACACGGGTTGTAGACTCTCTGGAGCGGCCAGAGGACATGTCCACCAGCGCGAGGAGCGCGTTCACAATATCCCGAGTCGCATGGGGACGGCCCAACGCTTGCGCCCGCTGTCGCATGGCCGCCAACATAGCCGGGTCGTCCAACCAGGACCGCACCACCCGGGCAATCTCTTGGGGTTCAGGTACAAACGCTCCCACCTTGTGATGTACCACAAAGTCCACATTGCCGCGTTCCTGGCCCGGAATGTAGCTGTAAATGAGCATAGGTAGCCCACAGATGAGAGCTTCGGCAATGGTTCCAGGCCCGGCCTTGGTGAGCAGAACGTCACTGGCCGCCATCCAGAGGTGGACGTCCTCCACAAAACCCAGGATATGGGTGGGTATCGCCCAACGCATGGCCTTCAGCCGCGCTTCCAGCTCCTGATTACGTCCGGCCACGATAACCAGCTGTGCGTGCAAGCTCGCCCCGGCCACCGCACGCGCGATCGCTTCTACAGGCCCCATTCCTTGACCGCCCGCCATCAACAGGATAACCGGCCGACGGGGATCCAACCCCAGACGACGTCGCAACGCCCCCCGATCCGCCGGCAGGTCACGAAACGCGGCCCGCACCGGCAGCCCCAGCACCCGCACCTTGCGAGACGATGCCCCGAGACGGAGCACAGCCGTCCGTGCTTCTTCGGTGGCCACCGAAATGAGGTCGACGTGCGGGTCCACCCACGAAGGGTGGAAGGTAGTCAGGTCCGTGATCACGGTGGCAAAAGGTGCCCGGGGCCGTTCACGCTGCCGCTCCCAACGGCGCAACACCTCGCGCGGGAGGTGATTCAACACCGGGTGTAGGGAAACCACCAAGTGGGGACGATACACGTCATACAAGCGTTGGAGGCGTGGGGTTAATACCAGACTGAGAGAGCGGTACAGGGAGGGGAAGATGAGGGGCAGGGCTGTAGTGTGGTAGAAAACTTTCCAAAACCAGGGCGCCCTGGTCACCGCCCAGAAATAAAAGCGATCACTCTCCCGCAACGGCCAAAACGTATGCTGCAGGAGGACATCTTCCATGTACACCCGATGGTGCGGGTTCTGGGCAAGGAACTCCTGCTGAAGGGCATGTGCCGCCGCCCGATGTCCCCCGCCGGTGTCGGAGAAAAGCAACAACACTCGTAAGGCCTGTGGTGGATTAGTGCCCACGGCGTAACACCTCCTCTGCGATAGCCGCGTACGCCTGCGCAGCGCGCACCAAGTCACGTACGGCGATGTGTTCGTTGGCCGTATGGGCTTGCGCCTCCTGCCCCGGCCCAAAACCTACCGTGGGGATACCGGCTTCGCCCATTGTATACACGCCATCGGTGGAGAAAGCCCAGGTACCCACCGTGGGCCGCACGCCCAGGGCCCGTTCCACCCCCCGCACCACCAACCGCAGAAATGGATGATCTTCCGGCAGCAACCAAGCAGGATAGTACTCCCGCCCGTGGACCTGATATTGGGTGTAACTGACCATCTTGTATTCCGGCACGAACACGTCCGCGTGAAGTTCTTCTTTTTGCACCAGGCTCTGTATCTCGGCCAAGGCCTTAACCTCCGTCTCGCCGAGAGTCAGGCGACGATCGATCACCAATTCCACCCGATCAGGGATGGCGTTGCGACTGGCGGCAAAGCTCTCCAGATGGGTCACGGCGATGGTGCCTGGTCCCAGTACCAGGTCCTCGGGCAACTGTGCACCCAGCAGCTCGATACCGAAGATTAACCGGGCAGCCGCGTACAGCGCGTTTTCACCGGCCGTCGGGTTGGACGCGTGACAGGCTCGTCCATACGTCACCACCCGAATTTCCAGACGGCCCCGATGCCCTCGCTTGACCTGTAAATCGGAAGGCTCCCCAAGCAGAACATAATCGGGCTGCAGGTGGTTCTCCCGGAGCAAGACCTCCATTGCTTTGCCCTCGTGGGGCTCTTCCTGGACGACGCCCACGACGTACAACGTGCCATGCCCGCCGCCCTGACGTTGGAAGAGCATGGCGCCGTACACCATGGCCGCCAGGGGGCCCTTCATGTCCACCGCGCCTCGTCCGAACAGGTGACCATCTACCACCTCACCCCCGAAGGGGTCATATTGCCAGGCTGCCGGGTCGCTGATACCGACCGTGTCCATGTGTCCGTTGAACACCAGCACAGGAGGCTCGCCGCTGCCCACACGGCCGATGACATTGCCCATCGGATCCTGCCACACCGCGTCGAACCCCAACGCGTCCATCTCCTCGGCCAGCCGCTGGGCCACGGCCGCTTCCTGCCCCGAAGGGCTCGGAATGCGCACCAGCGCCTGAGCAAAGGCAATTAACCGCTCCTGTTCCTGTGCCGTTAGCTTGCTCACGGTTCACTCCCTGTTAACGGTGTTGAAGGGGGGTGATGGAAGTTCACCGCTGCCCTATACCTTTCCCGCGCCGCGCGGGGGCTGGTGTACCGGTCCCGGTTCTTGTCAATATGCCCCTTCTCCTAAGATAACCTTGGGGATGGTCAGTAACAAAATGCGCAGGTCCAGCAAGAGGGACCAGTGTTCCACGTAGTAAATGTCCAAGAGCATCATCTCATCAAAGGTCAGGTCACTTCGCCCGCTGATCTGCCATAGGCCGGTAATGCCGGGCAACACCGTGAGGCGCTTCTTGTGCCACGGCTCGTAATGGGCCACCTCCTCCGGCAGGGCGGGCCTCGGCCCGACCAGACTCATATCCCCCCGCACTACGTTGAAGAACTGGGGCAACTCATCCAGGCTAAAACGGCGCAGAATCCGTCCTACCCGTGTCAAACGGGGATCGTTACGGATCTTGAAAAGGGGCCCATCGGCTTCGTTTAGCGCGGCCAGCCGGGGTTTGAGCGTCTCGGCCTCCGGCACCATGGACCGAAACTTGTACAGGTAAAAGTGGCGACCATCCTTTCCCACCCGCACCTGGCGGAACAGAATAGGTCCGTTGGGGGAATCCACCTTTATGGCCAGGGCAATCAGCCCCATCAACGGGGATAACAGAATCAAGGCGGTTGTCGCCAGGGTCACGTCCATCACCCGTTTTATTAACCGCTGGTGCCGCGGGAAGGCGACCTCACGCAAACTGAGGAGGGGCACACCGTTCAAACTGTTGACCTCCACCCGACCCAACTGTAGCTGGAACAAATCCGGCACGATACGAGCCCGTACGTGTAACCGTTCACACTCGGTCATCACGCGCATGATGCGCCGATAATATTGCCACGGCAGGGCGATGATCACCTCGTCCACGTGCTCTGCCTGCACCACGTCCGCCAAGCGATCCACCGGACCCAACGCCCGAAAACGACCGATATCGGTGCTCCCCTTTGTCGGGTTATCGTCCAGGAAGCCGACGATGTAATATCCGAGACCGGGGTTGGCCACCACGTTGCGCATAACCATACGCCCCAACTCCCCGGCCCCCACTATCAACACCCGGGATACGCCGATGCCCCGTCGGTGGAGATACGTCAACACTGCCCGCAAGAGGATGCGCTCTAAGCTCAGGAAGAGCACTACCAACACCGCGGTGTAGACAAAGATAAGACGCGAGTAGAACAACGGACGCCAGAAGAACACCACGATAATCGTGACGCCTAAGCCGGTGGTGGTGCCGTTTAAGATGCCGTAAAGATCATCCCACACGCGACGACCGCGCTGGTCACCATAGAGCCCCTCCATGGCATACGCCGCGATGAGCAGTCCGGTCAGCAAAAGCGCAAAGGGGATGTAAGCGGAGAAATCGGTATAGTACGCGGGATCCACGGCCCGGAACCATTGCCAGTGGTAACGGATAATGTAGGCAAGGCCAAAGGCCGCGTTGATCAACAGTGCATCACCGATCACCAACGCCACGCGCAGGCCGACCGTGCCCCAAGGGCTGGATCGCCTCATGATATCTATGCCCATACGTCGTCGTACACCGAGAGGGTACGTTGTGCCGTGCGCTTCCAGGAGAAGTGGGCCGCGCGCTGGCGTGCCAGTTCGGCCAAGTGGTGTTGTAAAGCCTTGTCCTCCAGGACACGACGCAACGCCGTTGCCCAGCCGGGCACGTCCTCCGGCGAGACAAGTACCCCCGCCTCGCCGACCACCTCCGGCAGGGAGGACGCCCGGGCCGCTATCACCGGCGTACCGCACGCCATAGCTTCCAACACCGGCAAACCAAAGCCCTCAAAGCGGGATGGATACACGAAGAGCGTCGCCGCGTTATACCAATAAGGCAACTCTTCCCGTGGAAGATATCCGGGAAAGTGCACCCAGGCTTTCAGAGCGAGTTCTTCAACCAGGCGAAACAGATGTTCCGTGTACCATCCTCGAGCCCCTGCCAACACGAGAGGGATATCACGCCCGTATGCCGGTGCCTCCTGGCGCCACAGGGCATACGCTCGCAGGAGGGTGGCCAAATTTTTGCGGGGTTGCAAGGTGCCCACGTACAGAATAAAGCGTTCCGGCAACCCTCGCCTCCGTCGCCATTCGGCCACCACAGAGGAAGGCAAGGGACGGAAGTGAGCATCCACACCGTTATGCACGGTCACTACCTTGGTCGGAGGCACGGGCAACCATCGCAGAATGTCCTGTCGAGTACTTTCCGACACCGCGATCACCCGCCGGGCCTTCTCAATGGCGTGCCGGGTCATCCAACGCAGGTAACGTGCTTTCCAGGGCGGCAACGTCTCCGGGAAGCGCACAAAACTAAGGTCATGGACCGTGATAATAAGGGGGATGTGTGTCGTCACCGGGGCAGCAAAGGCCAAACCGTGGTACAAGGTAGGACGAAGACGGCGCAACAACCACGGCTGATACACCTGTTCCCAGAAAATACGCCCCACAGGTCGGGCCGTAAATCCGGGACACAGACACCGTGTCATGCCGGGTGGAGGCTGCCAACGCCGATCGTGCACCAGAGCGGTCATGTGCCAATCCTTGCCTTCTGTTGCCAAGGCTTCCAGCAACCGTTGCTGGTAGTGACTGATGCCTGCCCCCCGATATGTGGGGGAGAGATCCAACAGCAACGCGTTGAGGACCACGTGCCTGGACGCCCTCCACAGCTCCATTGCCCCCTGCGCTATCTCGTCCATGGTGTGGTAAGATTATACTATAGCGGAACGCCGGGCAAGTCCGTAACGTGATAACGGTGAGCTAAAAGGAGTACAAACATGCCCGTCCACCCACGCTTTGTCCACTTCCCAATTGCTCTGCTTTTGTTGGGCAGTGTTCTGTTAATAGTGTCCCTTCACCCGCGCGCCCGCGCCTGGCGTTCGGTGGGCTGGATGAACGTGCTCTTGGGGTGGATCGCCCTTTTTCCCGCCATTGCTACCGGGCTGATCGACCAGTCCCGGGCACCGACTACAGAAGAAGTTACTCAACTTATCAACCGCCACATCACCGGGGGCATCGCCCTGGTCGTGGTCTTTGGCTATGCGCTCTACGAGTGGCTCCGCCAACGAGACATCTTAGATCGCCCCCATCGCTGGCGGGTCCTGGCAGCCCTGATAGCGGGCATCGCTATTCTGATCATTACCGCTCAGTGGGGTGGCCAACTGGTGTATGTCTTTAACGTGGGCCGTGCACCCTAAACCCTCTCTTGCGTTCAACATGGCTGCAGAGGCTAACTTTTAGCCTTATATCAAAAAAGGGACTTGGCCATCGTTCACCCGTGATGTAATATAATGCAGCAGGTAGAGGGCAGGTGGACTTCGTTCTGTTGCCGGGTGTAACCTGCGCGCCTGACACGTACCTGATGGCCCTCTGTAACCACCGAACGAGACCACCGTTCCGGTGGAGAGACACACCTTCTGTACAATGGGGAGGCAGCCCATGAGCCAGGAATGTATCTTCTGCCGCATCATCAACGGGGAGATCGCCACCGAATTCGTTTACCAGGACGAGCAAGTGGTAGCTTTTCGGGACATCGCTCCTAAAGCCCCCGTGCATGTCCTGGTGGTGCCTCGCCGCCACATCCCCTCCCTGGCTCACGTGACGGCGGAGGATGAAGGGGTCCTCGGACACATGATGTACGTGGCCCGACAGGTCGCCGAACAGGAAGGGGTCCTGGAAAGCGGGTTCCGTACCATCGTGAACACCGGTCCTGACGGGGGGCAGGAGATCTACCACATCCACATGCACGTGCTGGGAGGCCGTCCGCTGGGACGCATGGTATCCCGCTGAGGCATCGAGTTCCCTGCCCCCAACATGCCGGCGATAGCCTCCACCAACCCGCCCAATCGACAACAATACCACCCGCGCGGTAAACAATATACCTGAATACCGGGAAGGATTCTTATCCCAACCCAGGCCCGACGGCGCTAACTTTGATGAATGTCCGCCTATCGAGTATGCTATAGGTGTGTTGCTACCTGGCAGACAGGGTGCACATGCCTGTCGTTCGGCAGCACGTGAGCGGGCCGCTGGACGCGTCTCAACGCATCACTACCTTGCACCGTGCCCCACCAGAAGCAACGGAACGTTGAACCGACAGGCGGGGCACTGGAGGAGGAACGACGAGGCTGCCCATGAGGTACAGCCGTGCCAAAGCGGGCCTGCTGATAGGGATACTGTCCCTTCTGTGGGTAATATGGCTCTTCCCCACCCGGGCCCAAGTTCCTTGCGTGGACATCGACCTCGGTGGAGGGTTTGAGGATCCCACCGTGTGGGCCACCGCGGGTAGCGATTTTCCCCCTCAATACGTGTCCGAACCCGTGTACGAGGGAACGTATGCCTTGTGGTTCGGTGTTCCGCCCGGTGCCATGGAACGGACGGGATACAGTCTGGTATACCGAGAGGTCTCCGTTCCTCCCGGCACCACCCGACTGCGCTTTCAGTGGCGTCTCTGGCCCATCACCGTGCAGGTAAGCGACCCATTTACGGTAGATCTCCTGACCCCCGACGCGACGGAAACGTTGATCCGCGTGTGGTTAGGTCAAGGCGACCAGCTCGGCCCCGTTGGTCGCTGGCACGCGATAGACATCACTGCCCCGGCGCCAGGGGAACGGTTTGTGCTGCGCTTTGCTCTGTTGAACGATGCTACCGATCCGGTCACCCAACTGGTGCTGGACGCGGTCCGCCTGGAAGCATGTCAGGCCGCCCAACCCAAGACCCCTCAGGCCATCACCCCTACCCCTACGTTTGTATCCCCGTTGATCACCCCCAGCGCTACCCCAAGCCCTTCCCCCACGGTCACCCCTACCCCTACACCCACATCCACACCCACGCAGACATCTACTCCCACGGCGACACCGACCCCCACAGTAACCGCTACGC
>WFWT01000111.1 GCA_015490995.1 Anaerolineae bacterium
CCCCTACGCCAGGCCCCCACTACCCTGCCCCGGTGCCGATCCTTCCCCAGGAGGGCACGCGCTTTACGGGACCGGAGGCCAGGGTGTTACTCAGCTGGACCACAGTGGGGTACTTGCTCCCCCACGAGGCGTACCGAGTGACCGTAATCGCCGGTTCCCACACCTGGACCTTTTTCACCCGCACGTCTTACCTCGTACTGCCGGCCGAGGTGTACCCGGCTATTCAGCAGGCCGGAGGCCATGTGCGGTGGCGTGTCCAGGTGGTGCGCCGCATCAACACAGAGGTTCGCGAACAGAGTCCGGCCTCGCCCTGGCGACGGTTCTTCTGGCAATAATGGGCTTCAAGCGCAAGGAGGATCCCAATTCAAAGCGTGTTGAGGGGATCCACGTCCACCCGCCACCCACCGGGCAGGGCCACCTGTCGCAAAAAGGTCACCGGATCCGGCCCCCGTAACAGGATGTGCCATCGGTATTGTCCCCGCAACCGGGGATAGAAGCACGGGGCCGGCCCGATGAGGGTGATGTCCTCCCGATCCGCCTCTCGGAGCAACCAGCGCAGGTCCGCAGCGAGCCGCTCGGCGGCTCGTCGGGCCTTATCCGCCCGTGTGTGGGTGTACAAAAGCCGGACCAGACGGACCTCGGGGGGATACGCAGCTTCCTGGCGGAAGCGCATTTCATGGCGATAAAATCGAGCATAATCGTGATGGGCCGCGGCACGGATAGCGTAATGCTCAGGGTGGTACGTTTGAACGATCACCCGGCCACCCCACAGGCCTCGTCCGGCCCGCCCGGCCACCTGGGTGAGAACCTGAAAGGTACGCTCTGCGGCCCGATAATCGGGAAGAAAAAGGCCTTCATCCGCGCTCACAACCCCTACCAGGGTCACCCGCGGCAAATCCAGACCCTTCGCCAACATCTGGGTGCCGATAAGCACATCTGCCTCGTGCCGCACAAAGGTGTCCAGGATACGCCAGTGGGCTCCCCGTTCCAGGGTTACGTCGCGGTCCCAGCGGAGCACCCTGGCCGTGGGGAACAGTCGACGCACCTCCGCTTCCACACGCTGGGTTCCCCCCCCCGAAAAAACGGATGCGCGTGCTGCCACACGCGGGACACCGCACTGGTGGAACATCACTGCGGTTACAGTGATGGCACAATAGGTATCCTTCACCCTCGGCTTCATCGGTCAGGTGAAACGTCAACGGCACATCGCACCGGGTACACCGGACCACGTAACCACAATCCCGACAGAGCACAAAGGTTGCCCGGCCGCGACGGTTCATGAAGAGGATCACCTGTTCGCCTGCCGCTAATGCGTCGGCCATGGCCTGCTGAAGGGCACGGGAGAAGATAGACCGATTGCCCGCTTTCAATTCCAGGCGCATGTCCACCACCCGCACGGGCGGCAGCGGAATGGCGCGAGCTTCTGGCGTCGTGGGGACCACCTGCCAGGGCACCGGACGCCGAGCAGCCCGAGCTTCTCGGATAAGGGTCTCCAAATGGCGTCGATGGGCAAGGATGCGCTGGGGCAGGGTAAGGAGGTGAATGTCTCCTCGCCGAGCCCGAGTGTACGTCACCACGTCCGGGGTGGCCGAGCCTAAGATGACCACACTGCCGGTGAGTCGGGCCAGGGCGAGGGCCACCTCTCGCGCGTGGTAATAAGGGACCCGCGGATGCTTATAGGATTCGTCATGCTCCTCATCGACCACAATGAGTCCCAAACGGCTCAGCGGTGCGAACAGGGCGGAACGGGTACCCACCACAATGTCCACTGCCCCGCTCCGCACTCGACGCCACGTGTCGAAGCGCTCACCAGGGTTCAGCTCACTGTGCCAGACCCCAAGGCGACCCGGGAATCTGGCCGCGATGCGCTGAATGGTCTGCGGGGTCAGGGCGATTTCGGGTACCAGATACAGAACCTGCCGCCCTTGCTGCAACACATCGGCCATTGCCCGTAAATAGATTTCGGTTTTGCCGCTCCCTGTCACGCCATGCAGCAAGAAGACCGGTGGGGAGGCCGAGGTAGCCTTTGCCCGCAGGGCCGGGCGCAGCGCCTCCCACACGCGCGCTTGGTCTGGGGTCAACTGGGGAGGAGGTTCAGGCGTGGTGGGCAACGGTTTGTCCGCCAAAGGATCCCGCCACCGCTCCTGAGAGATAAGCGCAATCAGGCCGGCTGCCTCCAGGTCCCGTAACGTTCGACGAGTAGCCCCTGTCTCCGCGTACAGCCATCCCACCCACACCGGGCCATCCACCGTGCTCAGGGCCTCCAGAACCCGCAGGTGCGCGTGTAACCCCTTCCGTTCCACAATGTAGGCCAGGGCGTCCTCCGGGGGCACCTGAAGGTGAACCGTAGCTGGCTCATCCACCAGCTGAACCCACCCGCGGGCGGCGAGGGTGTGAATGACCGAACGGTGTACTCCCCGGTCGGCCAGGGCCTGCCAGGAGAGATCACCTCCGGCCTCCAGAAGGGCCTGCAACGCGCGGGCCTGCGCTACCGCCCGCCGTCCATCGGTGGCCAAAAATTGCCGGACGGCCTCCGCCGGGCGCAGAAGAACTACCCGAGTATCGCCGAGCTCGAGACCGATAAGGCCCTGAGCCGCAAGACGACGGAGGATCTCCCTTGAGCATCCGGTGGCCGCCCGCACCTCGTCTACAGTCGGGAGGGGGTCTGGTGTGGCCATTAAGTACGCCAGCACCTCCGCTTCCACAAGCCGACGCCCCAACTGAGGCAGGAGGTGCAACGCCGTGTCCTCATCCGCGGTCAGTTGCACCAGCAGGTCCTTACGAGGCCGGGGTGGGGACTGAGCAATGCCGTGGAACCGCCGGATCACACCGTGTGCCAACAGGGGATCCACCACCCGGGAACTCGCCAGTGAGCGCCCCCCCACCTTCAACATCCGCTCAGGCTGAGGCCCGTTGGCCAAACGGGCCAGCAACACCTGCTGCTCCGGCGTGAGGTTCGGCGGCGGGGAAACACCAGGAACCCGGGCAAGCATGGGTTCGCTTTTGACCATCATCCCGGGGGGCAAAAAGAGCTTGATGGCGTACACCAAGGATGCAAAGTACGTTTCCGCCAGCCAGCGGGCCAGGGAAAGCTGAAGGGGCGTTAACACCGGCTCAGGATACACCAGCGCCAACACCGGGCGCGTTTCCGCAACCGGGCTCTCATCGCCTAACCCGATCACGACACCGTGCACTTCACGCTCCCGAAGCGGCACCTTGACCAAGTGGCCCACTTGAAGGGTGGATACCAACTCCGGCGGCACGCTATAGTGTAACGTCAGCCCCGGGGCCTTCCCCCCCTGAGCGGAGTGGGCCGGACGATACAGGGGCGCATTGACCACTACCTCGGCAAAACGGGCCATGGCTCGATTTCCCCGAAATGGAACACCTGTGCTATTATACAACCACGTGGCCGTCCTGTCACGCGACAAAGATGAGCACGTGTCGGCCACGGGAGCATCTACATCATCGCCCGAAATTGCTCACAGGGCAAAAGAGGGTGACGGCGGGAACCCGAGTGCTCTCCGTGGCAGGAAAGGATTGCCAGACCGAAAGAGATTGATTACACTGATAAGCACGATGAAACGCGAGCGTATGGAAGGGACACATACCCGTCTGGGCGAGTGTGAACGCGAGGAGCCGAGGGGCACTTTAAGAAGGGAGTGTGGATACCAATGGCAGCCAATGTGGATCCGAAAGCAAGGGCCAAAGTTCTGGAAGCGACATTGACCGCCTTGAAAAAGCGATTTGGGGAAGGCGCCGTTATGCGCCTCAACGAAGCAGCCCAGCGCGTGGACGTGATCCCCACCGGGTCGCTGAGCCTCGACCTGGCCCTGGGCGTGGGCGGGATCCCACGCGGACGCATTACGGAGATTTATGGGCCAGAATCCTCGGGGAAGACCACCATCTGTCTGCACGTGATTGCAGAAGCGCAGCGACGGGGTGGGTATGCGGCCTTCATTGACTCCGAGCACGCGCTGGACCCCGCGTATGCAGCCCGTATTGGGGTGGACGTGGAAAACCTGTTGATTTCCCAGCCGGACACCGGGGAACAAGCGTTAGAAATTGCGGAAGCACTGGTGCGCTCGGGCGCAGTGGATGTGGTGGTGGTTGATTCGGTCGCCGCGCTGGTGCCTCGGGCCGAAATTGAAGGCGAAATGGGGGACAGTCACGTAGGATTGCAAGCGCGGTTGATGAGTCAGGCCCTGCGCAAGCTCTCAGGCGCGATCAAGGCGTCCAACACCGCCATGATTTTCACCAACCAGCTGCGCCAGAAGATCGGCATTATGTTTGGCAACCCGGAGACAACCACCGGCGGCATGGCCTTGAAATTTTATGCCTCTATCCGTCTGGATGTACGCCGGGTACAGAGCATCAAACAAGGGGGCGAGATTATCGGCAACCGGGTGCGAGTCACCGTTAAAAAGAACAAGGTGGCACCGCCGTTCCGCGTGGCAGAATTCGACATCATGTTTAACGAGGGCATCAGCCGAGTCGGCGATATTCTGGACCTGGGCGTGGAAACGGGCATCATCGAGAAACGGGGCTCATACTACCTTTATAAGGGCGAACGCATGGCCCAGGGCCGTGAGGCGGCAAAAGAATTTCTCCGTCAGCACCCGGAACTCGCCGATGAAATCGAAGCCGAGATACGGTCACATCACGGCCTGGCACGTACCGGGATGTCTACTCATGACAATGAACCGTCGGAAGCCGTTGGAGTCCTTGATGAATGACAACAAACGGTCATCGGCATCGTTCCGAGATTGCGCTCCAGGGAAATACAGAACCTCGTCCCACGGAGACACCCTGGCTTTGTCTACAGACACCCAACGGTGCAGGGCGCACCGCCGGGTGAAGGAACGGTGAACCGACGATGGGGCGGGATAGATTAAGGTAATAGCGCGTCGTTCGTGAAGGACATGTTTTCTGCCGTGTAGTTGCCAGTCGGCACATCGTACGGCACATGGCGTTCATCCCGTACAGGCCAGGCCGGTGGACGGTCGTCCCCGGCCTGTTGTCGTTTCACAGGGAGATGCACGGCCCAGTGAAGAGGTCATTATCTGGCACAGAAAACGTGACTGGCTGAGAACCATGGCCGGTGCTATCACCGATATTAAAGTCCAAGACCGAAACGGTCGGTGGGTACAGGTATACGTGGAAGGGGAACCGGCCTTTACCCTGCCGGTGGAGGAGGCCGTTCACCTGCGTCGCGGCCAACAACTGAACGCCGCGGACATGGCACGCTGGCGCGCCCTGTCCCAGTATTATCAGGCCAAGGAACGCGCGCTCGCCTACCTGGCCCGACGCCCCCGGAGCATGACAGAGGTACGCCGATACCTCAAAGACAAGGGGTTCGACACGGAAACCATTGAGCGTGTGATGACACGACTGCAAACGCTGGACTACGTCAATGACCGAACCTTCGCTGCCTACTGGGTGGAGCAGCGCACAACCTTCCGACCACGGGGCGTGATCGCCCTGCGGCATGAACTGCGTCAAAAAGGCGTTGACGAACACATTATCGATGAGGTGGTCGCGCAGGTGGACGAGACGGTCGGTGCCCGTCAGGCCCTGCGCCCCCATTTACACCGATGGCGAGCTCTGGATTGGCCGACGTTTCGCCAAAAGGCCACTGCATTCCTGGCCCGACGCGGGTTTCACTATGAGACCATTCGTGAGGTGGTCCAGGAAGCGTGGCAGGAGATACACCAAGCGCCCCCCGAGGACCCATGGTGGGAGGAATAGCGGACTTCCGGGCCAAGACGTAGGGGGGGCGCTGCGCTCAAGCTCGCCGACACAACCTGACAGCGATGAAAGGAGCGGACGATGCTACAGAACATAAGTTTGATGGTATGGCTTGGCATCCTTGGCGTGGCCCTTGTGGCCATCGTGGGAGGATATCTCCTGGGAAAGAAGGCCGCGGAAACGCGCATGCGTTCCGCGCAGGAAGAGGCGGAAAGCTCTCGGGAACGATTACTCCGCCAGGCCGAAGATGAGGCACGGCGGATTGTGCTGGAGGCCAAGGATAAGGCCCTGGAGCTACGGCAGGAGGTGGAACAGGAAATCCGTCAGCGACGCCGCGAGATGGAACGCCAGGAGGAACGCCTTCAACGACGCCAGGAACACCTGGAGCGGCGCCTGGAACAGCTCGAAGCCAGGGAACGGTTCCTGACCCAGCGAGAGGAAGAGCTGGACCGACGGGCGGCAGAGCTGGAGAACATCGAGGCCACATATCGCAGTGAACTCGAACGGGTCGCGGGCATGACCTCGGAGGAAGCCCGCGAGGAACTGCTACGCCGGGTCGCTCAGGAGACCCGAGACGAAATGGCCCGTCTCATCCGGGAGATCGAGGAGGAAGCGCGCCAGCAGGCACAAGAGCGCGCTCGCGAGATCATCACCTTAGCCATGGAGCGATTAGCCTCTGAACACGTGGCCGAGACCACGGTAACGACCATCTCTCTGCCCAGCGATGACATGAAAGGGCGCATTATCGGCCGCCAGGGGCGCAACATCCGGGCCATTGAAAACGCAACCGGGGTGGACATCATTGTGGACGACACACCGGAAGCCATCACCATTTCATCCTTTGACCCGGTCCGGCGTGAGATCGCCCGCCGTGCCCTCACCCGTCTGGTACAGGACGGCCGCATTCATCCCGCCCGCATTGAGAAGGAAGTAGAAAAGGCCCGGCTGGAAGTGGAAGAGATCATCCTGAAAGCGGGCGAGGAGGCGATGTTGGAGACCGGCATCGCCAACCTCCACCCGGACCTAGTTCGCTTGCTCGGGCAGTTGAAATTCCGTTCCTCCTATGGGCAAAACCAGTGGGCGCACGCAATTGAGGTAGCGCACCTGGCCGCGCTCCTGGCCGCCGAGCTGGGGGCAGACGTGTACATCGCTAAACTGAGCGGGCTCTTACACGACATCGGCAAAGCTGTGACACACGAGATGGAAGGCCCCCACGCGCTGGTAGGTGCAGAGATCGCCCGTCGGTGTGGCCTGCCCGAAAAGGTGGTAAATTGTATCGCCAGTCATCATGGAGAAGAAGAACCTCAGAGCCTGGAAGCCATCATCGTCGCCATTGCGGACGCGATATCCGGTGCACGACCGGGGGCCCGTCGAGAGTCGCTAGAAGCCTACATCAAGCGAGTCACCGCCCTGGAAGAGCTGGCAAAGTCCTTCCCCGGCGTGGAAGAGGCGTATGCCATTCAGGCAGGCCGGGAAGTGCGCATCATTGTCAAGCCGGACGAAATTGATGACCTTGGAGTGATCGAGCTATCCCGTCAGATCGCTCAGAAGATCGAGGACAATCTGGAATACCCTGGCCAAATCAAGGTGACCGTCATCCGGGAAATGCGGGCCACAGAATACGCCAAGTAATCCCCGGCTATGGACCATGCAGGGTGGCCAACACCTCTTCGGCCACCCGCGCGTGTCCCGCCGGGGAAAGGTGGATGCCATCTTCCTGGTACCATGCAGGGTCCGGTGGGGACAACACGGCCCACAGGTCCACCGTCCCCGCACCAAACTCGGCAGCCACACCCAGGATGGCCACACGGGTCCGGGCGCACACGTCGCGTTGATAAACGCGAAACGCGTGGGGCCACTCGGCGTGTGCCTGAGGCCCTGGAGGCGGTGGGGTTATCACCCAGGGCTCGGCGCCTATCCGATAGGCAGCCTGCAAGAGATAGCGAAAGATAAGCGCAGACTGGGCCGGGGTCAGGCGAGGTGCCCATTGTGGCGGTGCGTCCACCGGTTGGGAACGCCACAGGACACGCCACAGGTGCCATAGCCGGATCCAGCGACCTACCCCACGGGGTACATGGGCCCACCGCCAGGCGTCGGTGGAAGTATAGCGGAGATAACAGTCATTGGTCCCCAGGGCAATCAGCACCCGCTGAGGCCGCCAGGGCACCACATCACGATACCATCGCGCCCAGCCTTGCAGACTGGTCTCCCCCGGCAGGCTGACATCCACCACCCGCCAGGGACGGGGCGTCTCTTGCAGACGCAGTCCTAACCGGACAGGCCACGCCATTCGCGGATCCGGCAAACCGTAGCCCCAGGGGATGCTATCCCCCAGAACTACGAGAGTAGGACAGTCGGGAGGTGCGTCGACCACCACCCCGCGCAAGGCCTCCGCAGGGGCCGGGGGTAGCAGCCCCCACCTCCGATAACGCACCAAGCCCTCTAGCAGGGAAAGGGCCACCAGGATGAACGCGCCTCTGGACCACGTCATGATGGGGATGCCTTATTCCGACCCATGACGCAAGTGCACATCCGCCGCGCGGACGATGACCCGATCCTTATCGCGACGCACGATCAGCTCCCCCTGTTCGGTGACGTCCTCTGCCCAACCATGCCACGCGCCGGTTGCCGTTATAACACGCACCGACCGGCCTAAGGTGCACAAATGCTGACGCCACATGTTCACAGGGGACCAGCCCCTGAGGAGTCGGGTGTAAAAGCGCGCCAGGCTGTGCACATAGGCTACGAGAAGCGCTTCCCGTTCTACTGTGACTCCCACCTGACGAAGGGAAATCGCTTCTTTGGACAGCGGAGAGTGCGCCGGAAAAGAAGTGGTCACGTTAAGCCCCATACCGATAATAGCCGCGTCCACTTCGTCGCCGTGCCAGAGTATGTCCACCAGGATGCCCCCCAGCTTTTTCCCATGAAGCCACACATCGTTAGGCCATTTAAGAGCCGCGGACACACAGGCTACATGGTCCAAGGCCTCAAGAACGGCCAGGCCGGTTATCATACCCAACCACGACACACGTGAGGGAGGAAGCCGAGGTCGCAGGAGCAGGGAACACAGAATGGCAGTGCCCGGCGGGGCCCACCAGGAGCGGCCTCCACGCCCACGGCCGGCGGTCTGGACTTCGGCCAGCACAAGTAATCCCTCTTTTGCACCGACAGTGGCCGCAGCTACCACAATATCCTGCGTTGAAGTCACCTGCCGAAAGTACCGAACAGGCCAACCCAAACGGTGATCCCGCAGGTGTTTTTGTATGTACGCTAAATCCATGCCCCCACTCATGACCCGGTTCTTTCAGGGGTACAGGCAATGCTCTCCCGCGGAAGGACTTCTCAAGTAGGCCGTCGGAAAACGGGCAGACGCCGCTCACGCCAGGCAGCCGCCAGGGTGGCCACGAAGAACAGGCCGGTCGCAAGGAGAACGATGGTGGCGCCGGAGGCCGTGTTCAGCACGTAAGAGAGGACAAGCCCCCCGGTCGTGGCCGTTACCCCGAAAAGCACGGCCAGTAGCATCATGAGGGAAAAGCGATGGGCCAATTGCCACGCGGCTGCCGCGGGAATGACTAACAACGCAGAGACCAGCACGATGCCCACCACCTTGATGGAAAGCACCACGGTAGTGGCGATCAGAGTGATCAACAGAAAATACAACCGCGTCGCGGGCACGCCGGAGACCTCGGCCATCTCGGGGTCAAACGTGATGAAGAGGAGCTCCTTGTAAAAAAAGAGCACCACGCCCAGCACCGTCACACCCAGGGCCAGGGTAACCCACATGTCGGTAGGGGTAACCGCAAGAATGCTGCCAAAAAGGTAACTAAAGAGGTCCATGGTATACCCCTGCGATAGCCCTATCAACAGGATCCCCAGGGCCATTGTGGCGGCGAAAAAGATGCCCACAGCCGTATCCTCGCGTACAGCACCGCTGCGAGCCACTCCACCAATGCCCCATCCCACCAGTGTACAGAAGACCACGGCGCTCAGCATGGGATTGATGCCTAAAAAGAGACCCAACGCTACCCCCCCAAATGCGGCATGGGCAATACCTGTGCCGATAAAGGCCATACCTCGAAGGACCACATACACGCCGATTATCGCGCAGACGACACCAATAACCGCGCCGGCCACGAAAGCGCGCTGCATAAACCCGTATGTCAACAACTCCAACATCAGTGTTCTGTACCTCCGTCGGACTCAGGCGGTTCGGGAGCAACAACAATGTGCGGGGTAGGGCCATGGTGAAAAAAGGCCACATCACAACCGTACATAGCCCGCAACTCGGCGGAACCTAGCACTTCCTGGGGACGACCGTGGGCGACCAATCGTTTGTTCACGCAGGCAATGGTGTCCACGTAAGAAGCGACCACACCGACGTCATGGGAGACCACGACAATGGTGAGACCTTGCTCGTGAAGACGGCGCAGAAGGGTGTACACCGTGTGGGTGGCGTTGACGTCCACACCTGCCGTGGGCTCATCGAGGAGCAGTAAGTCGGGATTGTTCACCAACGCGCGGGCGATGAGGACGCGTTGGCGCTGTCCTCCGGAGAGTTTTCCAAACGGTACATGGCGCCAGGACCACACACCCACCCATTCCATGGCTTCCTGCACCGCCCGGTAATCCTCCGGGCCAGGTCGGCGACCGAGCCCGATCCGTCCATAACGGCCCATTAGCACCACATCCCATGCAGTGACGGGAAAGCGCGGGTCGGCTTGGGAAAACTGAGGCACGTATCCGATGCGGGCACGCGCCTCGCCCAGCGCCGTGGCCGGTCGTCCAAACACCCGCACATAACCTTTAACCGGCCGGATAAGACCGAGAATAACTCGAAGGAAGGTGGTCTTCCCCGCGCCGTTAGGCCCCAGGACGGCCACGAACTGTCCGGGCATCACACGCAGGGTGACGTCCTGAAGGGCGACGTGGTCGCCGAACGTGACGGTCACCCCTTCCATTTCAATGACCGGTTGATCGCCGGTGGAAGCCATGGCATTTCCTTAACTTGGCTTACGGAACACACGTGATCACTTAGCGGTAGCCTCCAGAGCAGCCACAAGGGCAGCGACATTTTCTTTCATGGTACGCAGGTAATCGTATGCAGGGGGCTGACCAATAGGGTCCATGGTGACAATGCGCATGTTGGCCTCAGCGGCAATCGCCTCAGCAGCGCGCGCCGACATCTGAGGTTCTACGATAATGACCCACACCCCGGCCGCCCGTGCCTGTTGGACGAGCGCGGCCAGTTCTCCCGGCGAAGGCTCCTCACCCGGCCGCTCTTGGATGACGGCCACTTCGATCAGCCGGTATCTGCGGGCAAAGTACGCCCAGGCAGCGTGCAAGGAAACGACCTCACGCTGCGGCAGAGAGGCCAGCGCCAGCATCACATCCCGGTCCAGAGCTTTCAAGTCCTCTATTAGCCGGGCGCTGTTGGCCAGGTAGGTTGCTTTACCGTCCGGATCTACACGGATGAGGGCATCCCGTATGCGGGCCGCCTGCAGGGCAGCGTTAATAGGGTCTAACCACACATGGGGATTCCCGCCCTCCCCCTCCGCCCCTTGCAGAACGGCCAGACCCTCACCGGTAATGACCACCTGAAGACGGGAATTGTCCACACTGTTGACGAGTTTATCGGCCCAATACTCCAGACCTATGCCGTTAAGCACCAGGAGATCCGCCTGTTGGAGCAGGCGCATCTGTGCCGGGGTGGGTTCAAAATCGTGTGGGCTCGTGCCAGGCCCCAACAACACGTGGACCTGCACGCGATCCCCTCCAATACGTTGGGTGAAGTAGCCCAGAGGGCCGATGCTCACCACCACCTGGGGGGCATCCTGTGAGGATGGGGGAGGGGTATTTTGAGCACAGCCCATTATCGCGATGCTCCCTATGCTCAGGATACCCAGGAGAGCGAACAGACGGTAAATCATCGGCCACGCTTTAAGGCCCACGTCAACCTCCTTGGGGTATGCTCCCACGGCTGATAGGTGCCGAATCACTTTACCATGCCTGTAAGGGGTAAACAAGCCTTGCGGCCAGAAAGGGAGATAGCCCCTGCTCACCGCAAACGCCCGTGTGATTTGACGAGGCCCCGGGAACGTATATAATGAAAAGTGCGTGGGCGAGTAGCTCAGCTGGTTAGAGCGCCGCGCTCACATCGCGGAGGTCAGGGGTTCGAGTCCCTTCTCGCCCACCAAGGCCCGCAGGGTAATCCTGCGGGCCTTCTTTATATGAGTGGGCGTTTTGAGGGGAACAGGCACCGCTCCAGTGGAGAACCATGATGAACAGTCCCGATCTGCAATGGTTACCTCACGCCTCCACGTACCTGTTACCCGCGTTGCTTGTCCTGGTGGGGTTCACCTTGGAACAATGGTGGCAAGCGTTTACCAACGTGCCCGCGCGCGAGGAAAGTGCCTGGGGGGTAATAGCCCGTTGGGCGTGGCGGGCAGGAATATTCGTGTGGGCTGTTGGGATGGCCGACCCTTCCACGGCGCCGATTCGCCTCGTTCCTCCCTTCTCACCTGCCCGGCTTGTCAACGAATTGCTGGTCACCGTGACGTTCATTGCCGGCACTTGGGCCGCGTGGGCCATTGCCCGCCCTTCCTTTGTCGGCTCCTCCCAGGACATGTCCATACCCACTTCGCCTGCCCTGTGGGGGCTAATCGTGGCCATCGGGGAGGGAACGTCGCGTCAGCTGGCGTACGGAGTACTGCGCCTCCCGGCCGGAGGGGAGCCGGTCGGCGTGTGGGGAATGACCTTTCTCGCGCTCGTGCTGGGCGTGACCCCCATCCTGATCACCGGAATCATGCATCGTGGAGCACTGCTGACGGCCATCAGTCTCATCGGTGGGGCAGGTCTGGGCCTGACCACAGACGCACTGTGGGCGCCCGTGGTGTGGGATGTAATCGCGCTGGGCACGTTGAGCGTCTGGCCCTTACAGGACAACGAAATACCGGAGCACGACGTTGGTTAGAATAAGCAGCACAAAGATAATCCCGGCCATCAAAAACATCTTCCGCAAGTCAAAGTAAACATACGCATATGTCTGGACGAAGTTCGTGGGCCCCGATGGGCTCCTGGAAGTGACGGCCGTACTCGTTACCTCGGCAGCGGACACCGTCTCATGAACGGCTGGCGTCGGAGAAATGGTTCGAGCACGGTGCTTACGGGATTTGCGGGAACGTTTCTTGGCCATATATCCTCCTAACCCGCTCTGCAAAGTAGCTTCATGAGTCGATTATATGCCTGTTTGTCGGCCGGGCCAACCCGACGGACACCCTTGGAGCAGAGAGCGCACTCGTGGCCCGCTTTCTCCAAAAGGCCCGGGCCGGGGCATATGAACACCCACAACCGGAAAGCTTTCCCTCTCCGTCACTTACATGCGGCTTATCAGGAAGACAGCCGCC
>WFWT01000112.1 GCA_015490995.1 Anaerolineae bacterium
CAACGACAACGCCCACCCCGACCTTTACCCCTACTCCAACCCCGGGCCCCACTCGACCGCCGACCCCAACCCCTACGCCTACGCCTAGCATACCCTCTTCTCCTACTCCATCTCCTACACCACCTCCACTCATCGACGTTGTGTTAATCCCAGGCCTGGAACGGGCAAACGGTGTGGCAGTTGACCCAGGCTTAGGACGTATCTTCGTAGTCAGCGCTGCTAATCAGAAGGTATTCGCCCTGAACGCACTAACTCACGATGTGGAAGGAAGTGTGTCTGTGTGCGCTCAGCCCTTCGGCATCGCCGTAAACCAGGTGACCCAGAAAGTTTACGTGGCATGCTTTGGCTCCGGCGAGGTGGCTGTGATTGACGGAGCTCAACTGCAACTGGTGAAGACCATCAACGTCGGGAGCGAACCATCCTGGATAGCCCTAGACCCCACCCGCAATCGTATCTACGTTACCTTGCACGGCAACGATTCCTTGGCTATTATCGACGGCCGCACAGATGAGCTGGCCCTACGTCTGAAAACCGGAGGCAGTGGGACATGGGGCCTGGCGTTTAACCCCATACTGAACCGACTCTACATTGGCCACCGTAATTCCCTCTCCGTGACTACTCTGGATTTGACCACCCTGAACATCCTATGGTCTCAAACTATCTTCCCCTTCCCCGACGGAGCCCCGTATAGCTTGGCTTTGGACACTGCCCGCCAACGCTTATACATCGTGGGAGGAGCTAACGTGGCCCAGGTCAGCGTTTGGGAAGTAAAGGAGGAGAGTTTAGGCCTCCTGGCACGCATACCGGTAGGTGTAGGTGGCCCTGACGGTGGAGGAGGCCTGGTGGTCAACCCTGCGACGGGCAACGTCTTCGTTAGCAACTCGGCAGATAACACCGTTTCGGTTATCGATGGGGATACACTACGGGTGGTACACACGATTACCACAGCCCGCGATCCCTTTGCGATGGCCGTTAACCCTTCCCGCTACTTGGTATATGTAGCTCACCGGCAAGGGAATGTCCTCTCTTATATCGGGGACGTATACTGGTTATGGCGCCGGCCCCGCTAACAATTTTTACGCATCCACCAAACCCTCGCTCAAAGTCTCAGCCATAGATGTCTGCGCGCTGGCTCATTCCTGGAAAATGCGCGATCATTACCCACACTATGGTACCCCGTTATCCCAGGGCGTGCGTGATCCGCCGACAAAGAGCATGGCACCAAAGCCTTGGATGTTAAGGAGGCAAGCTTTCATGGCCCCACGCGAGGTTCTGGTTATCAAAATCGGCGGGGGAAAAGATTTAAACCACGATGCCATTGCCAGGGATATAGCGGATTTCTGGCAAGCGGGATATCGTTTGGTCATTGTTCACGGCGGGGCGGAACTAACTAACGAGATCGCCACTCAACTAGGACATCCCCCCCAATTCATCACCTCACCTTCGGGCCATACCAGCCGGCGTACCGACCGGAAAACCCTGGAAATTTTCGAAATGGTCTACTGCGGGCTGCTCAACAAGGGATGGGTAGAACGACTTCAAAGGTTGGGCATCAATGCCGTTGGGCTCAGCGGACTCGACGGTCGACTGTGGGAAGGCAAGCGCAAAAAGGCTATCAAAGCGCTGATCAACGGCCGACGTATGTTAATTCGTGACGATTACACCGGCACTGTAGAACAGGTCAACACCTCTTTGCTGCAGTCCTTGTTGAGCGCGGGGTATCTGCCGGTACTCACTCCACCAGCCATCTCCTACGAAAACGAGGCCATCAACGTGGATGGTGACAGAGCTGCTGCCCAGACTGCCATTGCCCTGAGCGCGCGAGCCTTGATCATTCTCACCTCGGTGCCTGGCCTCTTGCGCGCCTTTCCGGATGAGCGCACTCTCATTCCCAGCATTCCGGCCCACGAGGTAGAAGAATACTTGAGCGTCGCCCAAGGACGAATGAAGAAAAAGGTGCTCGCCGCGGCAGAAGCGGTCAAAGCAGGAGTGTCTCAAGTGATTTTCGCGGACGGACGGGTCCATAACCCCATCCAACGGGCACTGGCCGGCGAAGGCACAGTAATTCAGTAAGTAGTATCCCCATCACGCCTAACACCAAAGGGATTCACCCATCCCGTCTGGGCAAGCAAATCCACGATCTTTGTATCGGCTCGGGATAGCGGGTAACGTGCAATCTCCGCGGGCTCCACCCAGTGGAAGGTCGCAACTCCCAGTGGTACCGGTTCGCCCGCTACAATACGACAATGAAACGCGTGCAGGGTAATGCGGAAATGGGAATACGCGTGCCGGATCACCCCCACCGCAGGCCCTACTTCCACCTGTATGCCTAATTCTTCCCGAAGCTCCCGCTCCAAACATCCGGCCAAACTCTCGCCGGGCTCTACCTTACCGCCAGGGAACTCCCACAACCCACCCAGCATGACATCGGCCGGCCGCTGAGCCAGCAAAATCCGACCCTCTGCATTCCAAATAACCCCGGCCGTCACCGTATAATGCGGGATCGGCCGTCGAGGCGACCGGACGGGCAATACCTCCTCTCGTCCCGTTGCGTGGGCCACGCATATCTCCGCTAACGGGCACACCGTGCATTGCGGCGCGCGGGGAGTACATACCTCCCGCCCTAAATCCATCAACGCCTCATTGATGTCCCGGGCTTGGCCAGGAATAAGAATAGCACGCGCCAGCTCCCATAACTGTCGCTCTACCGTCGCCCGTCGGGGATCGCCCTCAACGCCAAACACACGGCTCAGGACTCGCCGTGCATTACCGTCCAATATGGGCTCATCTTTTCCGTACGCGAGACTTAGAATGGCCCCTGCCGTATAGGGACCAATGCCAGGCAGCGCGAGCAACGCTTCTCTGTCGGCCGGAATGCGTCCACCGTGATCACGGAGGATAATCTGCGCAGCTTGATGCAAGTGGCGTGCGCGAGCATAATACCCCAGCCCTTCCCAAACCTTCAACACCTCGTCCAAAGAAGCACGTGCTAACGCTTCCACCGTGGGAAAACGCTCCAGCCACCGTTGAAGATAGGGAATCACCGTCTGGATCTGCGTCTGCTGGAGCATGGTTTCAGAAACCCAGACCACATAAGGATCTCGATTGACGCGCCAAGGAAATGGGCGCGCGTGCTGATGTCCCCACGTCAGCAACCGACGACCGACATCAACAGGCGGTGGCTTCTTCACTTCCTTCATGGGCCCATTCGCAGGAATATGGGTAGAAAAAGGTTAAACAAGAAAAAGAGAAACAGAGCCACCCACGCCCACAGGGGCAATCCCCAATACACACGAGGTGTACGCCGGGATCGGCGTGGCTCAGGCTTAGGCAACGGGGTCTGGCATCGCCAACACACCACTTTATCATCTGGATTCCACGTGTTACAACTCGGGCACGTGGCCATCCCCTGGCCCCTCCACATGCTTCGTATTGAGGCACTCACCACGTATAGCATACCTGATAACCTGCTATCCCGCCAAGCTCTCTCCTCTACTCCACTCTCGATTCTTTTGACGAATCGCCACAAAACGGGTACACTGAAACTACACGTGTGACCATGTGAACGGCTGTGAAGGGAACGAGTACGCCGGAGGGACCTCTCAGCGAGCCTGGGATGGTGGAAGCCAGGTGAGGGAACCCGGCGGAAAATCCTCCTGGAGCTGCCGACCGAACGGGGTGTGTTCGTGAGATGCCCCTAGTAGACTCGGCCGGGGTCGTGGCCCGTTACCAGCCACGCGGGGGTGTTGGCCCCCGTTAGGAGTGGGTGACATGATGTCACCAAGCGGGATGGTACCGCGGGAGCCACCGCTCTCGTTCCCGAGGGGGATGAGGGCGGTTTTTTGTTAGCCTTATATAGGCGTGCCTGTAGTCTATAAAGGGGGAGAATGTGATGAGGACCGCTCTGTTGTATCTAGAAGACAATTACCTGCGAGACTTCACGGCCACAGTGATCGCCGTGGACGAGGAACAGCGCCGCCTTGCTTTGGATCGCACCGCGTTCTATCCCGGCGGCGGTGGACAACCAGCAGATACTGGCATCCTTTTAATAGAGGAACACTCCCTACCTGTCACGCGCGTGAAGCGGGAAGGAGAACTGGTTTGGCATTGGGTAGAAGGCCCTCTCCCACGTGTGGGGACCACCCTTACCGGCCGTATCGACTGGGAACGGCGGTATCTCCTGATGCGCACCCATACCGCCCTGCACATCCTCAGCGCAGTAGTGTATCGTGATTACGGGGCGAAAGTGACCGGTGGCAACATGGAGCCCGGCCGCGGGCGCATGGACTTCGAATTTGCACACCTGACCCGGGATCTCGTACAGGAGATCGAGGCCAAGGTAAACGCCGAAGTAGACGCTGCTCGTCCGGTCACCGTGCGCATCTTGCCTCGGGAGGAGGCATTCCAAATCCCAGACCTTATCCGCACCAAGATCAACTTGTTACCTCCGCACATCACCGAAGTGCGGGTGGTAGAGATCGTCGGGCTGGACCTTCAGGCCGACGGTGGCACCCACGTGGCAAACACTCGCGAGGTGGGCAAGGTAATCATTCCGGATTACAAGAGCAAAGGTAAAATTAACAAGCGCATCTACTTGGCCCTCGCTTGACCACAAAACATCAAACGCACATAAGACACATGCACAACGCGAACGAGTTAAGGAGGGAGTGGCGATGGCGTTCAAAGAGGTGCGACCTTTTGTTCATTACCCTCAGCTAGAAGAAGAGATCCTAAAGTTCTGGCGAGAGGGCCGTATCTTCCAGAAAAGTCTAGAACAACGACAGGGCGCACCCCGGTTTGTCTTTTACGAAGGCCCCCCCACAGCAAACGGCAAACCAGGTGTGCATCATGTCTTGGCGCGGGTCTTTAAAGACCTATTCCCCCGTTACAAGACCATGCGCGGCTACTATGCCCTTCGCAAAGGCGGCTGGGACACACATGGCTTACCTGTAGAGCTGGAAGTGGAAAAAGAACTAGGCATCACCCATAAGCGAGAGATCGAAGCCTTCGGCATTGCCCGGTTTAATCAGCTGTGCAAAGAGTCCGTCTTCCGCTACATTGAGGACTGGCGTCGAATGACCGAGCGCATCGGCTTCTGGATTGATATGGACAACGCATATGTCACTTACCATAACGAATACATTGAATCCATATGGTGGATCCTCCGACAATTCTGGGATCGGGGACTTCTGTACAAGGGTTATAAAGTGGTGCCTTACTGTCCACGGTGTGGTACTCCCCTCTCTTCCCACGAACAGCACTATCCAGGGGCGTTCAAAGAAGTGGACGATCCGTCAGTTTTCGTCAAGTTTAAGGTCCAAAACGAGGAAAATACCTACTTCCTGGTTTGGACCACCACCCCCTGGACGCTGCCGGGCAATGTCGCGCTAGCCGTCCACCCTGACGCGGAGTATGTAACTGTGGAACATCAAGGGGAACGCCTCATCCTGGCCCGTGCCCGGCTTTCAGTCTTGGATGGCCCATTTACAGAGGTAGCACACCACAAAGGCCATGAGCTGGCTGGCATCCACTACGAGCCCCTTTTCCAATTTTTGCCCGTCGAACAGGATTACGCGTACGTGGTGACCGCGGACTTCGTAAGCCTTGAGGAGGGAACGGGCATTGTCCACATGGCCCCTGCTTTCGGTGCCGAGGACCTTGAGGTCGGTCAACAATACAATCTGCCCGTACTTATGACCGTCGCGCCGGACGGTACGTTCATCGAAGCGGTCACCCCCTGGAAAGGTATGTGGGTCAAAGAGGCGGACCCTCACATCATAGATAATCTACGCGCGCGGGGCCTCCTGTACAAGGCCGAAACATATCGCCATAATTACCCACACTGTTGGCGGTGCGGTACCCCACTGCTCTATTATGCCCGCGATTCGTGGTTCATTCGCGTAAGCGCCTTTCGCCAACAATTGCTCGAAGCCAACGAAAAAATTTACTGGGTGCCTGAACATATCAAGAAAGGACGCTTCGGAAAATGGTTGGAAAATGCCCAGGACTGGGCCTTGAGCCGCGAACGTTATTGGGGTACTCCACTGCCCATTTGGGAGTGTGTCAACTCTGCATGTGGGCATCAGGAATGTATTGGCTCCATCGCAGAACTGAGCGAAAAGGTGGGACGAGATTTAAGCGACTTGGACTTGCACCGCCCTTACGTGGACGAGGTGACGTATCCCTGCCCCCGCTGTGGTCATACCATGCAACGGGTTAAGGATCTCATCGATGTGTGGTTCGATTCAGGCGCTATGCCGGTAGCCCAATGGCATTATCCCTTCGAGAATCGCGAGCTGTTCGAAGAACAATTCCCGGCAGATTTTATCTGTGAAGCGGTGGACCAAACTCGGGGATGGTTCTATTCCTTACACGTGGAAAGTACTCTGCTCTTCAATGAACCGTGCTTCCTCAACGTTATTTGCCTGGGGCTCATCCTGGACGAACACGGCGAAAAGATGAGCAAATCCCGAGGCAATGTAGTGGACCCCTGGGATGTGCTGAACGTCCACGGTGCAGACGCCACACGATGGTATATGTATACCGCGACCCCACCTGGTAACGCGCGGCGTTTCTCGGTGAACCTGGTGGGCGAAGTAGTTCGCAAATTCCTTAACACCCTGTGGAATTCGTACGCGTTCTTTATCACCTACGCTAACGCGTCTCGGTGGACACCTTCCCCGGCATTGGTTGCTGCGCTGGTTGGTTCGGACTCCACCGCCCGTCCGGAGCGTAGCCCCCATCCCTTAGACCGATGGGTCTTAGCCGAATTGCACGCGCTAGTACGAGATGTCACCGCGGGGCTTGACCGTTATGATGTCACCAACACGGGAAGGGCCATCGAAGCATTTGTGGACGCGCTCAGTAACTGGTACATTCGACGAAGTCGGCGTCGCTTCTGGGAAGGAGAGCCGGAAGCCTTTGCCACCCTATATGAGGTGTTGGTAACCCTGACCAAAATATTGGCCCCGTATATCCCCTTCCTCACCGAGGCCATGTGGCAAAATCTGGTGCGTTCCGTCGCGCCGGATGCAGCCGAAAGTGTGCACTTGGCCCATTGGCCGCCATACGAAGCGGCACTGATCGACGACGAACTGCGGGCAGATGTGGCACTGGCTCGTGCCATTGTCAGTGCAGGCCACGCGGCCCGACAGAGTGCGGGGCTCAAAGTGCGTCAGCCCCTACGTCGCGTGGTCATACGCCTGCGTCAGCCGGCAGAACGAGAACGTTTAGCTCGGGTAGCAGACCAAATCATTGACGAGTTGAACGTCAAGGAATGGGCCATAGCGGACACGGTTGAAGAACTGGCTGAGGTTAAAATCCACCCCCTGCCCAAACAGCTGGGCCAAAAGTACAAAGCACTCTTCCCAAAGATCCGGGACGCCCTTGCCCGCATGGATCAGCTCGACCTGGCACGGCGTTTCCGGGCCGGTGAAAGTGTGGCAGTAGAAGTGGATGGGCAGACCGTCGAGATTCTGCCCGATGAGGTCGAAGTTCGGATCACCCCGCGTGAGGGGTATGCTGTAGCGGAAAGTGGCGGTTATATGGTGGCAGTAACTACGGAACTGGACGAAGCGCTGCAGGTAGAAGGCATGGCCAGAGAGCTGGTCCGGCGGGTGCAAAACCTGCGTAAACAAGCTGATCTGCACGTGACTGACCGTATCCGCCTGTATGTCCAAGGTGGTCACAACGTACGCCGAGTGCTGGAACAGTGGGGTAACTACGTACAGGAGGAAACGTTGGCCCTGGAGGTAAACGACTCCGTACCGGAAGGTGTCCCGCGCGATACGTTCAAGTTAAACGGCGAGGAAGTGACCATCGGGCTCGAACGCCTATCAAGCCCCACCAACACCTGAGTCCTCCGGGCGGGCTGCCTGGAAGGCGGCAGCCCGCCCATAATTACCCCCCTACACTAACGGCCATGGAACCACCCGGCCGGGACCGGGTTGGGGGAAAACTCGAGTCTCCAAAAGGTGACGTACCCGCTTGCGTAGAGCAATAATCTCTTCGGTAGTCAGCAGAGTGGCCAATTGTCGCACCAATTCAGTGTGGGGACGAAGGGCATCGGCCAGAACCTCAATCCGCTCCAGTATCGTTTCGGGGATGGGCTCACCGGCAAAGTCCCAGATAACCGTACGCAACTTGGGTTCCGCGTGGAAGGTAATGCCGTGATCGATGGCCCATATGTGATCTCGAGCATCGCGCAGGACGTGACCGGCCTTCCGATCCGCGTTGTTGGTAATAAGGTCGAACGCAGCCACTCGTCGAAACTGATCGGCAAACTGTTCCCTCAAAGTAAAGTACGTTTCGTCCGGGTCTGCTGGAATGAACAGTTGGACCACCCCAAAGCCATGCGGGCCTTCCCGTAACACAGTCGGTGGTACCAGGGACCAACCCAGAACTTCGCTGATTAAATAAGCCGCATATTCCCGCAAACAGAGCGTCCCGTGCGGGAAGTCCCAAAGGGGTGTCTCACCGGCTCGCGGCTTATAAATGACTAAACCGGCCAGGCCTTCCCCCTCGGCCTGAGCCAGAAAGGTCGCGTTCGACCCCCATGGGATCATCCCCAATACCTGCAGTCGGCCATGACGGAGGAAGGATAACACCACCTCACGCGGCAAGTAGGGGTCTACCGTTGGCCAGCGCTCCCCAACACTCATCCCCTGACCCTTCACCCACCCTAATCCCATCGTTCCCGGGCAAATATCACACACGTTTACTCGGTTGTGGCATGACCATTGCGCCTGGGACAGAAATGACCTTGCGGGTCGATGGGTTCGCCGCACATAGGACATGTGGGACGGCCGGCGGCTACCACGTTCAACGCGTGCTCACTCAACGCGGCCATCTGCCGTCGGGTAGCCCAAAAACGCACTACCAGGACCTCATCCTCACCGTTTCCTTCGCCCTGTTGTCGCCACGCTTCGGCGACAATCACTACGCGATCCGTACGCTCGTCGTACCCTAATCCGAGCTGAGAGACTCGATAACGGGTGTCTAACGGCTCCTTCAGCTCCAAGTCCACTGGTTCTTCCGCCCATTCCTCTGCATCACGTTCCTGAGCCAAGCGTTCCAGCAATTCCTGTATGCCAATAGCCAGTGCATATGCGTGCTCTTTCTCAATAATAAGGCTGATCAGGCGATTTCCCTGGCTGCCTTGTAGAAAAAAGGTACGTCGTCCCGGTGGGCCCACCGTGCCCACCGTGATATGTGTTACCGGGTTGAGATCAAGCACCTCATAAGGCATGACGACTCCACCTATACCTGCTCGGTGGTCACAGTGGAGGCCTTCTGTTGCGCACCCTCTTCTGCTTTGGGTCGCGGCACCCATACTGGCCCGTCATCGTTCAGACGAACCAGACGAGGGCCCTCTTCGCCCAGATGCAGAATCGTCACCGAAGCCGGAGAGATGACCAGGCGTTGATACAAATCCAAGGGTAACCCGAGGTAATACGCCACAGCCAGACGGATTACGTCCGCATGAGTCACGACCGCGACCACGTCATACTCTCCCGGATGTGTGGCCGCAATATCTTCCAGCACTCGTACCACTCGATGTTGTACTTCGTACAATGCCTCACCCTCGGGAAAGCGCACCCGACTGGGAAATCGTTGCACTAACGGCCATAAAGGTGTCTTTTTCAAGTCTTCAAAGGCTTGCCCTTCCCAACGCCCATAGCGTACTTCGCCCAGGTCCTCACGCACCCGTAAGGGCACTTGCTGTGCTTCTGCAATGGCTTGGGCTGTTTCCCGCGCGCGTTCAAGTGGACTCGTGTACACCGCAGCCAGGGACACGTGGGCTAAACGGCGGGCTAATCCTGCTGCCTGTTCCCGGCCCCGCGTGTTAAGGTGCACTCCTGGCATCCACCCGGCTAACCGTTTGCCCACCAAGTCATTCAATGCATGTCGAATTAGGATCAGTGTCGTCATGTGCTATCCTTCCGGTGCTCATCCTATACGCTTCCGGCACGGTTATTCTACCGTAAGGCCTCTCTTCGACCAAGCAACACGGTAATGCGGCGAGTTAACAAACCGAGAGCAGCCATTAGACCTTTGGAGATCTATCGAGGCAACTATTCGGCCTACTTGCGTCAGCGCGAGGAGCGCTTCCAGGCCCGACTCAGACAGTGGGAACAACAACAGGAATACATTCACCGCTTAACGGTGGAAGAAGCCCATACCCTCTTAGGGCGATTTCTGTTCCGGGGCGAAGAGGAGTTTAAGCGGGTTAGCGAGTTGAGGAGTAACCCAATTAATGCCCGGCACGGCCAACAAATACGTTAGCCACAACCGGAGAACGATGGAGGGACCACCAACACAGGGCCTGCCCCTGGCTAGAAGCCTGCGCTTTATCCATCTAGGGTTAAGGGTTCTCCGAGAAAGCGTTCGAACGCGTTGAGCACGTTACGCAAGAGCACCGCCGTGGTAACAGGGCCTGTCCCCCCGGGCACAGGTGTGATCTTAGCAGCCACTTCCACAGCCGTGGCAAAGTCTACATCCCCTACCAGGTTGTCTCCCACGGGATTGGTGCCGAAATCCACCACCACCGCGCCCGGCTTGAGCATCTCCCCGGTGATCAGACCGGGGCGCCCCACTGCTACGCACAGGATATCGGCTCGCCGAGTCACCGCGGCCAAATCCCGCGTCCTGGAATGGCAGACGGTCACCGTGGCGTGTCGGTTTAACAGGAGCAGCGCCATCGGTTTGCCTACAATATTAGAGCGCCCCACCACTACCGCCTCAGCTCCCCTGAGGGGCACATCGTACGCTTCCAGAAGTAACAATCCGCCCAGCGGGGTTGCCGGTATAAAACGGGGCGTGCCCAAGAAATGGTATCCCGCATTCAAAGGGTGCACCCCATCCACATCCTTATTCGGATCCAACAAACTCACCAATCGCTCCCCGTCGATGTGTGACGGATACGGTTCTTGAAGGATAATACCGTGCACGTCTGCATCCTGGTTCAAGGACCGCACGATTTCCTCAAACGTTGCTTGAGAAACGTCGGCCGGAAGAACCACTACCCGCGGGGTTATGCCTACTTTTTCTGCTGCCTTCGAGAGAGTGTTAGCGTACCATACCGAAGCCGGATCATCGCCCGCCCGTACAATCGCCAGTCCCGGCCCACGGCCATACTTAGCCTGTAACACCTCAACGCGCTCCCGGATGTGCTCCCGGATGCGTTTACTGATGGGTCCCCCCCGCATCAGTTCTGCAGTCATAGAACTCTCTCCCCTGTACGCCGTGTTTATCCAAATCTCAACAGGAATCAACGGCCGGGCTATTGCTGTCGCGACGTCAGAGCGTTTTCCAGGGCCTCCCGCACCTCCTGAGCCGCGCGCAACAGCGTGTCCAGCTGTGCACCCTTATCCCGGACGAAAACGTCGTCCTTAATGTACTTTAGGTTGACGTTCACGTTGTCCCCCGCGCCGAGCAGGCCGGCATGAGCAAGGATGCCGGCTACAGAAGCATCGCTAACCACGTTAGGATTGCCCTTTTCTGCAGCTATCACGGCTAATCGCATCACTTCAAGGCAGGCTTCCATCACCTGCAACGGCACCTGGGCTGCTGCTTTCAGTGCCTCTTGCAAGGCGACGCGGCGTGCCGTCTTTTCTTCAGGTGTGGCCTTCGGCAGGCGGTAGGCTGCGCTCACCCGCCCGAATGCTTCAGCATCTGCATCAGCAAGGGCCAGGAGCTCTTCCCGTAACGCCTCACTGCGTTGCAAAACCTCTTTGAGGGTCGCCTCCACAGTGGCAAACCGGGGTTTGCCAATAGTCAGGTGGCACACCATGCTAACCAGCGCGGCTCCCTGCGCACCGGTAATGGCCGCCGCGGCGCCACCTCCTGGTGTTGGCTCACCGGAAGCCAACCGATCCAGATAATCTTTTAACGTCCACTCCGCGAACATGATGTTCCCCCTCACTTGTGGTGTGGATCATTCAACAGTCACGTTCGTCACACTACGTCAATCCGGGTCCAGAATCTGTATTTGCTCAGGATCTGTAACCACGATCTCCAACGCGCCTCGATAGCGTTTAATCAACCCCCGCACGCGTACCCGGTGCCCCTGGAACCACTCAGCAGGGGGCTCCGGGAATTTATCATAGTCGCGGGCAAAGATAACCACGCTTAACTCCTCCTTGCGGCGACTAAAGTCCAGGAAGGTCACCCGACCGGTGTCATATGTACGGACGATGCGTCCTTCTACGATAACTTCCTGTCCTAAATACGCCTCGGCTTCCTCCGGTGCAATGACGGGTATCTCTCCGCCTCCCGGTCGGATCGGCGTAGCTTCTTGCCAATCACGTTCTATGACTTGCATCACCTGTGCAATAAGACGATCATCGTTGACGATAATGCCCAGCTCCCGATTGAAGTCCAGGGATGTCATGGTCAGGTTCATGGACCCGATGAGCGCGCGCCGACCATCCACCACGATGATCTTCGCGTGCACCCGCGGGGAATCCAGGTACGCGACTTGTGCGCCCGCTGCCACCAGCTCCTGCACGTGAGCAGCTTCATCGGTTTCCCGAGGGGTAGGTGACGGCCGAATCAAGCGTACCTTAACACCTCGCCGCGCGGCTGCAACCAGTGCGGCCACTACCTCATCATCTGCAGAGTCTGCTTGTTCCAGGTCCAGCGTCTCCATGGCAGTGTTAATCAAGGTGAGGATAGTTTCGCGAGCGTTGATGGGACTCCAGACAAGAAGGGGCTGAGTGGGCAGGTCCGGCGTCTCTCGCTGCCAGTCCGCTTCAAATACCGTCTGCATTTCCCGGATCAAGGCCGGTTGGGAGAAGATCACGCCGTACTCCCGGTTGCGCCTAAACGAGGAAGGGGTGAAGTTCATGGTGGTGATAACACCCACCCGGTTATCAACCACAATGCTTTTCTGATGCGTGTACCGGAAAACAGGATTAGCCGCTTTGACAATTACCCCTGCCCGCTGCAAACGTCGGGCCATGGCCGCGTTGGCCTTGCCCCCTCCGAAAGGCTCCATCTCCATCAACACCCGTACCCGTACCCCGCGAGCCGCGGCCCGTGCCAGGGCATCTGCCACTTCCTCATCCGTGAAGAGATAAATGGTCATATCAATACTTTCTTGAGCCCGGTCCAATACCTGCAGGATAGGTGCTCGCCCGTCATCCGGTTGAATAAAGAGGGTAAACGTGTCTTCCGCGGGTACAGGTGTTGTGGCCTGACAGGCTACGATTAAAAGGGCCAGCAACAACCCTACACCCCAGGCCACCCACCGCATGCGACCGTGCATCTTGTTACCCTCCTCAGGACTTATTATTCCGGATGATGCAAGACTTATCGCGCTGGCTTACCGCCCTATACTTTACCCTTTCACTGCTTGCTCAAACACGTCCAGGGCTTCTTCGATATCGGTCGCTTCAATGCCATAATGGGTTACGGCACGAATGCGGTAAGGTCCAACCGGCAGCACCAGCACTCCTGCCTCACGGGCCCGATCAACAATCTCTTGGGCAGTATAACCGTTCACCACATCAAAATACACGATGTTGGTGTACACACGCTCAACGTCAATCGCATAACCGTCGATTTGAGCCAATCCCTCAGCTAACCGACGTGCATTGGCATGATCATCGGCCAAGCGCTCGACCATCTCCGTTAATGCTACAATACCTGCAGCAGCAATTATCCCGGCTTGCCGCATGCCACCCCCCAGCACTTTACGGGCCCGCCGCGCTTCCTCGATGAACTCACGGGAACCACAGACTACAGAACCCACCGGCGCGCTCAGGCCTTTGCTGAGGCAGAAAGTCACAGAATCCACCGGAGCGACCAGTTCCTTCACATCGACCCCCAGGGCAATAGCCGCGTTGAAAATACGTGCCCCGTCCATGTGGACCTTCAGGCCATAACGGTGAGCCAGATCAGTAGCCGCTCGGATGTATTCCGTGGAAAGGGGAGCGCCATAACACCGATTGTGGGTATTTTCCAAAATCAGAAGACGGGAACGGGGAAAATGAACGTTATCCGGCCGAATGGCGGCTTCCACTTGTGCCAGGTCCAAGGTGCCGTCCGGGCTGTTGGGTAACACCCTAGGATGTACACCGCCCAAGGAAGCCATTCCCCCTTGCTCGTACAAGTATGTGTGGGAGAGATCCCCTACAATGGCCTCATCACCACGGCCACAGTGGGCCAAAATGGAAACCAGATTTCCCTGGGTGCCCGATGTGACTAAGAGTGCGGCTTCCTTGCCCATCATAGCCGCCGCCATCTCTTGTAAACGGTTGACGGTGGGATCCTCACCGAACACATCATCACCGACCACGGCTTCCGCCATGGCGCGACGCATGGCTGGCGTGGGCTGCGTGACCGTATCAGAACGCAAATCGATAAGGCGCATGGCGTCCTCCTCCTCACGTCAGATGTACACACACCGCCAACCACCGACTTCAATACTTCAATATTTACGGACAATAGCCCGATACGCCGCCGGTTCTCGATGCTGGATGAGTTGCAGCTTTTCACGCGCTTCCCGCACTACATCCAGGTCAACGGTTGCCAGGGCATAACCTTCCGCGGCTTCATCAATAACTGTATGAAGCTCCCCATAAGGGCCGGCAATCAAACTACCCCCACAAAACCGGTAGGACGGCTCTTCTCCAACCCGGTTGGTCGCCGCGACCACTACGGAATTTTCCAGAGCACGAGCGCGATTCAACACCTGCCACATTTCCTTAAACTCCTCCTCCCAAGCCGCGGCCACGACCACCAATTCGGCACCTTCTAGGACTAGAGAGCGAACGGCCTCCGGAAAAGCCAGGTCCCACCCTGCCAACACGCCAACAAGGCCAAAGGCCGTCTCAAAGATGGGAAAGCGATACCCCGCGCGGAAGATGATACGCTCCTCCCCGCGCAGATGAACCTTGTGATACACACCTACCAGGTCTCCTTCAGGGCCTACCATGACCACAGAGTCATAAAGTACCGTCTCCACTTTCGCCCGGGTAGGCATGCCAAACACTAGATACACGTTGAAGTCTGCCGCATCCTTTGCCAAAAGCTGCACCGTAGGGCCAGGTACGAGCTCCGCCAAGTCCGTGAACCGCAGACCACACTCGTATCCAGTCGTCACTAGTTCTGGAAAGACGATCATGTCGACTTTCTCAGTAGTACAAATCCGCTCCACCATGTCACCAATGCGGCGCAGATTCGCGGCAGGATCGTTCAACTCAGGCGCCAATTGGACCAAGGCGATCGTCACTTCTCGGGCCATGGTTCCTCCCAGTGGATGGAATATATCGCTGGCCCCGGGAGCATTCAGCGCTCGTTGGCGCTACTCTCCCGCCGTTGTTGTTGCCAGTACTTTACAACCTGATCCCACTCTTCTGGGGTGTTGGCATTCCAGAAAGAACGCAAGGCCGGGTCAACACTGCGCAATACATCATCGTCAATGTATCGAACTCGCACCGTAGGCAAGAAGCTGATGACGCGTCGCATTCCTCTTCGAATTGCGGCTTCCACCGCTGGCAAGCACACTTCGCGTCGATATACCGCGTGGAGGGGCTCCTCCCGGCCACCCACGCGCGGCATAACCACATCCACATCGGCACGATGAGCCAACAAGAAGCGCAAAACGTCGGGGGTCACAAAGGGCATATCACAAGCCAACACAATCACCCAGGGACGAGAGGCAGCTGCTAACGCGGCGTGCACCCCGGCCAGGGGCCCTACATCCGGATACCGATCGGTTACCAGGGGAACGTCCAGGAATGCATAAGAATCCGGTGTGCGGGTGACCACCAGGACCTCCTCGGCAAGGGATTGGGCTACCGACACAATGTGGGCAATCAAGGGGCGATCGCCCAGGGGAAGCAAGGCCTTATTACGCCCCATGCGGCGACTTTGTCCCCCGGCGAGGATGGCTACGGCCACCGATGCGTCCTGTCCACTCATGGTTTCATGCCCTCATTGCCCCTACATCTTACCTGTTCCTACAAAGGGGGAGCAAACTGGCGTAAGGTATATGGCTTCCAGCACACCACACCGGCAGCCGGGAAAACAAAAAAACACGCCCGGTACGATGCCGGGCGTGTGCCGTAAAACCCCTCTACCCCACGCGCTGTTCAGAGGGCCAAAGGATCATTCCTCCTGCATGCGCTGTTCAATGAAAGCGACAGCTTCGCCCACGGTGGTGATTTTCTGGGCCTCTTCGTCGGAAATCTCCCCGCCGAATTCGTCCTCAAAGGCCATGATAAGCTCGACCAAGTCCAAAGAATCAGCTTCCAAATCCTCCCGGAAGCGCGCTTCAGGCGTGACCTTGTCCGGATCCACGCCCAATTGCTCGACGATAATGTTCTTCACCCGCTCAAACACTTCCGACGACATTGGTTGCCTCCTCTACTCCGAGAGTTGATATCTCGCCACCACCGTTCGGGAGTATCAGGGGATGTCCACCTTCTCCCGTACACCGCAGCCGATTGTAGCTAAGGCCTCGGGGTTTGTCAATGCCCTTTACCCCTTCGTCTTTGACAACTCCCGTTTCCCCCGCTAACATGGAAGCGCCACTTTAAATGTCAAGTTCAGCCTGGGAAGGCCCTTCTTCCCAACACCAAAGTCCTCACCATCGGGGCCCAGGCTTATGTCCAGGAAAATAAAACACACGACACCCTGCAGGGTTGCGGTTGGAGTTGGGGCCACCAAGATGGTCCTGAGCACTGCCCCCGAATGTAGCCGGGATACCAGGTAACAGGAGCGGACCTTGAGCGTACATGTGACCCGTAAAGCGGATCACATTCGTATTAACCTGGCGGAGGATGTTCAGTTCCCTCGGTTGCGCTCAGGATTCGAACGGTATCACCTGGTCCACCGGGCCCTGCCTGAAGTGAACTTGCAGGACGTGAACCTCACCACGGAACTTTTCGGCAAGTCCCTAACCGCGCCTTTGTTGATATCCTCCATGACCGGCGGCACCCCCGAAGCAGAACGTATCAACCTACGCCTGGCCGAAGCAGCTCAGCTTAAAGGTATCGCTATGGGCCTCGGCAGCCAGCGCGTAGCGTTGGAACATCCCGAACAAGCAATCACCTTCCAGGTACGACGGGTTGCTCCCGACATTCTCCTCTTCGCCAACTTAGGCGCGGTCCAGCTTAACTATGGGTACACCGTGGACCACTGTCGCCGAGCCGTCGAAATGGTGGAAGCCGATGCGTTGATCCTACACTTGAACCCCCTTCAAGAAGCACTCCAGCCGGATGGAAACTGGAACTGGCAAGGCCTGCTGGATAAAATCGCCACCGTATGCCGGACTATCGAAGTGCCGGTCATCGTGAAAGAAGTCGGCTGGGGCATTTCTGGTGAAATCGCCCAGGCACTCGTTGAAGCCGGCGTTGCAGCCATTGATGTCGCCGGAGCCGGTGGCACCTCGTGGAGTGAAGTGGAATATCACCGTGCCCCCGACCCCCACTGGCGGCGTTTAGCCAAAGCCTTCGCCGACTGGGGATTGCCTACAGCATTGGCTCTCCAACAAGTGCGTCGAGCTATTGGTTCACGCGTGCCTGTCTTTGCCTCCGGTGGCATTCGCACAGGTATTGAAGCGGTCAAAGCTCTGGCCATGGGAGCGGATTTGGTCGGCATGGCCTCACCGTTTCTTCGCGCGGCAGCTCAGAGCACAGAAGCCGTCTTGGCAGAGATCGACGACCTCGTAGCGGAGATGCGCATCGCGATGTTTGCCACCGGCGCGGCTACGTTAGAGGCCTTACGGCAGCCCGGCCGCATTCGGACCTGGAAAGCGCTCTGGGAGGAGTGTGAGCAGTGAGTAGCTACCGGGAATATATGGCCTCTTACTTGCCCCGGCTGGAGAAATACATGCAGGAAGTCATCGCACCCCCTGCACCAGATGTGGCCCAGCACTATGAGATGATGGCATATCATTTGGGATGGCGGGACGAACGCCTACAACCAGCACAGGCCAAGGCAGGTAAGCGCGTGCGCCCTTTGTTGTGTCTCCTCGCCTGTGAAGCCGTTGGAGGTACCGTCGAAGCCGCTCTACCTGCGGCCGTCAGTATCGAGCTTTTGCACAACTTCTCCCTCATTCACGATGACATTGAGGACAACAGCCCCACCCGACGTGGTCGCCCCACCATATGGCGCCTGTGGGGCATTCCTCAGGCTATCAACGTAGGCGATGCCATGTTCTCACTAGCACGCCGGGTGCTCCACGACCTGAGCGCGTGGCATCGCCCTGAACGTGTCCTGGAGGCATTTCGTCTGTTCGACAACGTGTGTGTCGCCCTCACAGAAGGGCAACATCTGGACATGCGTTTTGAGGAAACCCTGGAAGTGAGCGAAGCCGCCTATTTGCGTATGATCGAAGGCAAAACAGCCGCCCTCATCGCCACCAGTGTTGAAATGGGTGCCTTACTGGGAGACGCGACTGCCCCAGTACGTCAGGCGTACGCGACCTTTGGGCGTTACTTGGGACTCGCTTTTCAGATTGAAGACGACATCCTTGGCATTTGGGGTGAAGAGGTCAAGACCGGTAAATCCACCGCGTCCGATATTCTTACTAAGAAGAAGACTTGGCCGGTTATTTACGGGTTACACCACCCTCAGGTAGGGCCACGCCTCCGGGAGCTGTACGCAGGCCCGCCCTTTACGGAAAAGGATGTTCCCTACATTCAAGCTCTACTGGAAGAGGCCGGAGCCCGCCAGGCGGCGGAAGCGTTGGCTACCCAGTTCCACCGGCAGGCCTTAGCAGCCCTGGACGAAACCAGCATCACATCACCGGCTCACATGGCCTTACGAGATCTGGCCCATGCCCTAGTCGGTAGAGAAGCATAATACCGATGCTTTCCTCACTTACAAAAATTCCACGAACACTCGATTAGCTACCGTGTACGCCCGCGGTGTTAAACGAAGCCGGTCGGGCAACACCTCAAGCAATCCCCAAGCTTGTAAACGCGCTACCACAGACCGATAATACACCACCGGATCCACACCAAATTGCTTCGCAAATCGGGAACGGCTCACCCCCTCTTGCAAAAGACGCAACCCTAACATCATCGTCTCAGCCATTGCTGTCTGAGAAGACAATTCCTCCCAACCCACTACTGTTGTCTCGTCACCGATGACCCGCCGAATATAGATATGCGGTGCGCGTTCCAGCCACCAGCGACGCCGAAGGTCACACGCGTGGGCCCCAGCACCTAATCCCAAGAATGGCTCATTCCGCCAGTATATCAGGTTGTGTTGACACATCCTCCCGGGACGGGCCCAGTTGGAAATCTCGTAGTGCACGTAACCGGCCTCTTCCAGTATGTCTTGAGCCATCATGTATAACTCGGCTTGGAGATCTTCATCGGGCGGGGGCACTCGCCCGTTAGCCACCCAACGGGCCAGGGAAGTTTTCTCTTCCACAGTGAGGGCATAACAGGAAATATGGGTGGGTTGACATGCCAGTGCCCGTTGCAAGGAAACACGCCAAGCATGAGGGGATTGGCCAGGTAAGCCGTATATTAAGTCCAGGTTCACATTTTCGAACCCTACCGAACGGGCAGCATCAACAGCTTGCTGAATGTCCCGCACATCATGAATGCGGCCCAAAAAGCGTAATTCCTCCGACACGAAGCTTTGGGCACCCAAGCTGAGCCGATTCACTCCCAACTCATGCAACACCTGGAAACGAGAGCGGTCAACAGTGCCTGGATTGGCTTCACAGGTTATCTCCGCGTTCGGTTGAACGGCAAACGCATCGTTGAGCGCCCTAAAGAGCGCCTCTAACCCTTGAGGCGAGAGCACCGTGGGTGTTCCCCCCCCTAGAAAGATCGTTCGTACTACGGGGCGCCCTAACACATCGCCAACACGCCGGATTTCTTTGACGAGCGCAGACACATAACGCTCGTACATCTCTTCCAGACCCGCATAAGTGTTAAAATCACAATACGGACACTTGCGCTCGCAAAAGGGAATGTGCAAATATAGCCCCCATCCCTGGGGCGCAGGTTGCACTGGAAAAGGAAATACTTGTGGCACCTTAACGGGTATTACTTTGACAGAATCCACTTGCCCCCCGACCTTCATTCCTCCCACCTTCTCCCTTTACTCCGTGGTATCAAAACTAGCTGCCATACGGGCGAAATCCTGTATACGCGTGGCAAACACACTGGCCAGTGTGGTGAAGGTCAATACATCCAACCGGTCCTCACGGGTGCGAATGTACACCTGCCAACCAACAATAGTATAGGCCTGTCCATCCATTCCTTCGGCGATGTACGTGTACAGGGCAGCCACTGCAGGATGACCTTGTATTTGTCCCCGATTTACCATCTCCACCTGCAAGCCTGGAATCTGGCGCAAATTTTCTAAAATCCCCTCCACCACCTGTTCTTGCGACAGAGTGGGAGGAACACGCGAGCGGACAACGTTAAGGTTGCTCACAAAGGGAAATCCCTCACCCCCAGGTTCCGGGACGGTAGCCGTAAGGAAAGCAGCGGTTTGAGAAGCAATAAGCGCCTGGAGTTGTTCATCAAGGCGCTCTCGCAAACTCTCATCCTGAACAGCTGTTAGAAGCTGACGCCAATCCGCTTCTGAAAGGTCGAGGGCAAGCCAGTCCGGCGGGTACGCCAGACGAAATCCCTGTGAGCTTTCAAACCACTCCCACGTTGAAGGTACGGCAAAGGCTGCTGTGTCCAATAACGGCACACTGTCCACGTTCACCCGAGGAGTTGGAGTGGGGGTTGGGGTCAAGGTCGGAGTGGGCGTAGCAGTAGGAGAAGGTGTCGGAGTAACTTCAGGGGCAGGCAACACAGGAGTGGAAGCCGAGAGCGTGGGGGTGCTCTCTGGCGGTGAGAAAGGGGTTACCCCCACGGTCGGCGTAGACAGCGACTCCGCCTGACAAGCACTCATTACCCACAGTATTCCCCATCCAACCAACCATATGCCCAGAGAACGTAACCGGCCGGCCCTTTCCATGCTTGTCCCCCCTTTAGCAGGCATATCCGTTTAAGGTGGTGAGCCCATCCTATCATTGGCCCCTTTGACCGTCAATTTCCCGCCGAATGACATGACCGGGGTCATTTTCCCTTTCCACAGAAGGACAGTACAATGGCGCCAACGCGCTATGGACCTGCCAAGTTGCGGAAGCACGAGGAGGGAACATGAGTCGACCACGGTGGCGCTGGGGCTTGGCAGCCATTTTACTGGGCATTGGCGTGCTTATCGGAGCGCTACTGAGTATCCTGGTGGCTCGTCCTGTGCAACCCGTATCCATCCCCCCATCCATCGCGGATCTTCCTCTACGCGCCCATCTTTTTGGACCGGAAGCTGCGGCCGAGATCGAACGCCTGCATCGCCGCCGCATTCCCATGAACGGCGCAGCGGTCGCTCTCTACGGAGAGGGCAACGCTATCCTGTGGGTAAGTGATATCTGGTTACCTATCGGCGCGTGGGCCTTGGAGCAACGGATGACCCAACGCATTCGCACGGCGGAAACGCCCTTTACTATCACCGAAGAACGAGAAATTGATGGAGTGCGGGTGTACGTGCTGGAGGGAACGGGGCAACGACACTACTACTTCCACGTAGGTTCACGCTTATACTGGCTGGCCGTGGACCCACCCTTGGCCGAAGCAGCATTTCAGGACCTGCTGGACTTCGCCCGTCAGGCGGCCGGGTTTTGATTATAGTGTCCTAATCTCTCTCTTTATGTGCCGACCTGCTCGTGAGCTACGCGATGCACTTCTACCCGGTGCAATGCTGCATCCAGAGCGGCCATCTGCGTATCTATTTGAAGGATAACATCTTCCAATGTGGTCAAATCCGCTTCTAAGGCCTGAATTTGTTGCCGGAGCTTATCCCGAGCCGCCGTAAGGGCGACTTTTTCTTCCAAATAACGCCGAGCTTCAGCTTCGTTGTCGGGCAACGCGTCACGGGCAGCGGCTTCCTTCGCCGCAATACGATGTTCTAATGTTTGTAAGTGTGCCATGAGGCGGGCGAGGGTCTCTTGGCTACGCTGTTGCACAGTGACCAGCCGTGCACGGCGAGCCCGCAGTTGGCGTAACGTTTTTTCCTCTCGGGACGGCCGACGCTGCTGAGCCCGACGTTGGGTCTCATACTGCAACACGGCCACATCCACAGGACGCAAAACGCCCCTATCGGCCAAAGCGCGAAACCGGTTAAACGTTACCTCATCAATCCAGCCTTCCTCGTACAAACGTACGACACGTGCCCATAGGTCATCCACCGTCGCAGTGTGCTCCATATGCCCCTTCGTGGGCTGCGTTGGGGGATGATGCTGTTGAATCAGTTGGTCTGCTAAGGCGATTAGGCGCCCAACGTCAGGTCCACAGCCCATACCTCCCTCCCTCTTCTTAAAATTCTGGACTTTTAACAAAGTGCAACCTGCAACCGTTTATCCCAATAAGTTAAACCTTGCTGAGATATACCTGGCCGGGGGCACCTTGGAACGTGCGATGCCCCCGGCGCCTTACTCGGCTTTCTTGAGAACTTACGGTGCTTCAGGGGTATTCTGGTCAGGGGAAACGCGGAGTTCATCCTTCAGCCGGGCTAGCTCTGCCTCTACAGCTTCTGAACGGGCCAGACGAGCCAGTTCACGGTCTACAACGTCCTTGTCCACACTTAGCACGTCATCCAACACACCGTTAAAAACCAGGTCTTCAATGGCCTCTGCCCGTACACGCATTTCCGCGATGCGCTCTTCCGCCCGTTGAATAGCATGACCGACATCTGCCAAGTCGGTAGATAGGCCGGTCAAAGCTTCCTGAACCCGCAACTGAGCTCGGGTGGAGTCGTACATAGCCTTCAGTTCTTCCTTCTTGCTGCGGAAAAGCTCGATCTTGGTCCGTAACGTTGCCTGGGCTGTTTTTAAGGCCTGCAGTTGTTCGTCCAGACTGGCGATGCTCGTATCCAGCTCTTGAACGCGAGCCTGAGCGGCTTGCTTACGTTCCAAGGCTAGACGGGCCAGGTCCTCTCGCCCCTGTTGCAAGGCAGTGCGGGCCTGCTGATCATAGCGCGCAACCGTGCTAGTCAATGTGTGTCGCTGAGCCTCAAGACGACGTCGGGCCGCGCTCACCTGGACCAGACTATCGTTTACCTGACGCATGTGAGCTTGTAAGCGCGCCAAACTGTAATCTAACGTTGCCCGGGGGTCTTCCACATTGGCCAACGCGCGATGCACTTGTGCTCCCCATATGGCCTTTATACGAGCCAAAATGCTCATTGTGATACCTCCTTTCTGGTCAATACCCATAGGCACAGGGCAAGGGAAAAGTCTCCCCTGGTGAGTTTAAGGTTCAGGGGTCTCGCTTGCAGGAGCGGTGAGATCGGCACCACAGTACGCGCATACGTTCCAATCCACATCCACCGCTCGCCCACACTGAGGACATGAACGCTTGAGTTGTGTGCCGCAATAGGGACAGACAATGTAATCTCCCTGGACCGGCCGACCGCAATTGGGACAGGCTCGAGTTGCCACCGCCGGCGTGGCTTGAGAGGTTGCCGGAGATGATGACGGCGATGTGTGTGAGCCGTGTTGTTGGTGATGCTGGTGATGATGGATGCCACACATTGGACTTTTCCTCCTTCTTCGACTATGCTGTTGACGGTAAAACATACCTGACGCGGATCATTCCGCTTAACGCTGAGCCTTTTTATATTGGGCTCGCCATCACAGAATAACGCTGCACTGTGAAGGAATTATGAGGAGGCCACAAAGAAAGTGTGAGGAACGTTCCTAGAACTCCTGGAGCGCTGTTCCTTGCAAGCCTGATCTTAATATCTATCGGTAAAGATGGGCGGGGGACCAGCACCAATCACTAATAAAGCAATTTTACCAATAAACCCAACCATCGCGAGAAGAGCGTAGACTTGGTAAAGCATTCCACCCTACCCAAAACATCCAGGAGGGTGTCTCCTCCTCCTGGGTGAGGCTTCTCACCCAACCGAAGGGAGACAAGTTAAGCCGATTGGCGGGGAGGCAAATGCGCTAAACGGCTCTTGTGAGATAATGCACAACCTGTTAGGGTAGACAGAGGGACGGTGTGGCCTCTGAAACATATGACATGGTGGGTTGAGCAGCAGGTATCCCAAAGGAGGTGGGGTATGGTACGAGATCCGGTATGTGGCATGATGGTCGACGAGAACAAGGCAGCCGCAACAGCGGAGTATAAGGGCAAGACCTACTACTTCTGTGCTCCGGGCTGCAAGGCTGCCTTTGAGAAGGACCCCGAAAAGTACCTCTCCGGCGAGGGGACGGGGTCCGAACATGGAGGGCATCACGGACACGGTCATCACCAGGGACACTAGGAGTATGCTTTCCCGCGAGCAACCACTTAAAATGTTGCTCGCGGGGGACTTCCACCCGTCGATGGGGTAGCTAAAGAGGGTCTGCACACAGAAGGAGGTGGCAACAATGGCGGTAGAGACCTCGACCCGTCCCTATGTGGGTGTATCTTCGCAGCGGTTTAAGTTCCTGTTAGGCACGCTGGTTATCCTCTTGGCTGTTGGATACCTCATCTTCACCGCAACACAGGAAAACGCCCAGTACTACCTCACCGTTGAAGAACTGTATGCTCGCGCGGAGGCAGGTACCTTGGGCGACCGAATGATCCGCGTCTCCGGCGCGGTAGTGGGTGAAACCATTCGCTACAACCCCCAAACCCTGGAACTTACATTCACTATCGCCCACATGCCCGGTGATCCGGACGAGATCGACAAGGCCGGCGGCCTAGGAGCAGCCATCCAGGCAGCGGTGAACAATCCCGACGCGCCGCGACTGCAAATCTATTATGTAGGCCCGAAACCGGACTTGTTACGCCCAGAAGCAGCTGCTATTGTCACCGGTCGCTTGGGTGAGGATGGTATCTTCTACGCGGAAGAAGTGCTCTTCAAGTGCCCCACGCGCTATGATGAAGGCCCGCTGCCCAATTCACCGGCGGAGGGATAAAGCATGATCGCTGATATCGGTCTGATCACGTTAACTTTGGGGTTCGTGTTGGCGTTATACGCGGTGGGCGCTTCCCTGTACGGTGGCTGGCGCGGTCAATGGAAATGGGTAGAAAGCGCCCGCAATGCGGTGCTGCTGGTGTTCGGGTTGTTGACGATCTCTGTGCTGGCGGTGGTTTATTCTCTTATTCGACTTGATCTCTCCGTGGCCTACGTGACCGAGGTCTCCAGCCGGGCAACGTCCCTTTTCCTGCGAATAACCGCCCTGTGGGGGGGACAGCGGGGCTCTCTGCTGTTCTGGTCTTGGCTTATGGCCGGGTTCGTGGCCGCGGTCTCTTTACGCAAATGGGAAAGTGACCGTACGCTAATGCCGTACGTGATCGCGGTCGCTACACTGACCACTTCCTTCTTCATTTTTGTGGTGACGTTCTTCGCCAACCCATTTGCCCGTGTGTGGCACATTCCGGGCACCAACGAAGTGGTTAAGGCAGTGTTTCCGCCGCCCGGTGCTGAGCGCTTCGTCCCTGTGGATGGCCAAGGTTTGAACCCCTTGTTGCGCCACTTTGGGATGATCGGTCATCCCCCCACCTCGTACATTGGCTTTACGGGGTTTGTTATTCCTTACTCCTTCGCCATTGCCGCTCTCATCACCGGCGAGGCACGCAAAGACGCGTGGCTACGCACCACTCGACGGTGGACACTTGTAGCTTGGTTGTTCCTTTCCATCGGCCTACTTCTGGGAGGCCGATGGGCTTATGACGTCCTGGGATGGGGCGGTTTCTGGGGATGGGACCCGGTAGAAAACGCGATGCTCATGCCTTGGCTAACCGGTACCGCGTTCCTCCACTCGGTCATGATCACCGAGAAGCGAGGTATGCTCAAGGTATGGAGCGTCGTGCTGATCATCCTCACCTATATCCTGGTGGTCTTCGGTACCTTTATTACCCGCACCGGGCTGGTCAGTTCAGTTCACGCCTTTGCCCGCTCCTCCCTGAGCATGCCCTTCTTCATTTTCATTGGGCTCATGCTCTTGGGATCTCTGACCTTACTCATGAAACGGTTGGACACGCTGAAGAGCGATCACGAGCTGGAAAGCTTTGTTTCCCGTGAAGCAGTTTTCCTCTTACAAAACATGCTGTTTGTAGCCATCACGGTTGCGGTCTTTTGGGGGACCGTTTTCCCCATGATCTCTGAGCTGATTACCGGGGACCGTATCACCGTTGGACCGCCGTACTTTAACAAGGTCACCGGTCCGATGTTTGCCGCGCTCGTGCTGCTGATGGGTGTGGCACCGCTCTTTGCCTGGCGCCGTCAGGCCGCGCGCACACTGGGCAAGGCTCTATGGGCACCTTTTGTGGTGGCCGTTCTCTTCGCCGTAGCGCTAGGGATCCGCTACCACATGCACCCTGCCGCTGTCTTCGGTATCTGGCTTATCTCCTTTGTAGCGCTCACCACGTTGCTGGAATTCTGGAAGGGCATGCGAGCCCGTATGTCGGCCCGAAAGGAAGACCCCCTCACTGCGCTGGCACGCCTGATTACCCGCAACCGACGACGGTATGGGGGATATATTGTGCACCTGGCCGTGTGCTTGATGGCCTTGGCGGTGATCGGTGATGCTTATTTCAAACAGGAGACACAGGCCCCGTTGCGCATCGGCGAAACCCTCACCCTAAACGGGTACACCATTCGTTTCGATGGACTGCGGGAATACCTGGGAAGTGACGGCCGGGAAGTGCTGGAGGCAGAGATTAGCCTCTTTAAGGACGGGGAATTTGTTCGCGTGCTTCGGCCCCGCCGAGACTATTTCATCGTCCAGCAGCAGCCGGTGACTATTCCCGCGGTGCACACAACCTTCGCCGCCGATGTGTACGTGCTCTTGGTCGGATGGGAGGAGATCACCGCCACATCCGCCACGTTTAAGATGTACTGGAACCCGTTGATTATTTGGATGTGGACCGGTGGTATTCTCCTTATCATAGGCACCCTGATCGCAATGTGGCCGGATCGCATGGCGCTCGGCGATGTGTCCTATGTCTTGCGTCCGACAACGACACAACCGCAACCGAGCGCAGGAGGGTAAACCATGCGCTGGGTAAGATGGCTCGTGGCGATCGCCTTCCTCACCGCGATGATCCTGCGTCCACCTACCGCGATCGCCCAGGAGGGAAGCCGTGTTCCTACCGATGATGAGGTCAATGCCATTGCCAAAAAACTCTACTGTCCGGTGTGTCCTAACACCCCGCTAGACGTGTGTGAGACGCTGGCATGCCGGGACTGGCGCGAGCAAATTCGGGATCAACTCGCTGCCGGGTGGACGGAAGAGCAGATCATCACTTACTTTGTGGAGCGCTATGGCCAACGCGTGTTGGCCGAACCACAACGTAAAGGCTTTGCGGCGTTGGCGTGGGTGTTGCCTGTTATAGCAGTTGCCGTTGGCCTGGCCATTGTCATTCAGGTGTTACGGGCTTGGCGTGCCCGTCGTGCCCTGGCCACCGCTCCTCCAACGCCCGCCTCGGTGGACGTCCCCCCCGAGGTGGTCGCGCGGGTGGAGAAAGAGATCAAAGACTTATGGTAAGGTGATAACCCAATGATGGGATTTTCTGTGGGTGCACTACTGGTAGGCATTGCCCTACTTATGCTGGTGATCCTTGTCATTGCCATGCCGATCCTTCAACGACGGGACAACGGCCTGGACCCGAAGGTCAACAACGAGAGCGATCAAACGACCGACCCTACCATACGTCGCATGCAAATTTTGCTCGCCCTGCGTGATCTGGAATTTGACTACGCTACCGGCAAGGTGAGCGAAGAGGACTATCACACCTTGCGTGCCCAATTGTTACAAGAAGCAGCTGCCCTGCTGGACGTCGACAAGGTGCAACCGGCCCCAGCTCCTGCCGCCCCTGCGACGGCCACGAACTTGGACGAGTTTATCGAACAGGCTGTCCAGGCGAAACGGCGCCACCGTTGCCCACAATGCGACCACCCGGTGCGCCCAGGGGACCGGTTCTGTGCGATGTGTGGTCATCCCTTACAACGTACTACTACCTGCCCAGAATGCGGTGCTCAGGTGCCGGAAAAAGCCCGGTTCTGTACCGCCTGTGGCCAAGCCCTAACCCCGGTACAAGAGGCGACGCTATGAACCGAAAGCAACATGGGATGTTCATCGCTTGTGTCACGCTAATAGGATTGGTAATAACTCTTGCCTTCGCACCTTCCGTGGCGCTGGCTGCAGCAGACCCTCCAGGGACGCCTGCCGCCAGCACGCCCACCGCCACCACCACGGTGCAGGGGCGCATTGTGAACCGAACTCCCGAAGGGACGGTACCCCCATCTCTGACGGTCATGATCCATGCCTGGGACACAGCTGGACTAGAGCAGCTAGCCCGTCCCGGCACGGCTAACCCTGACGGTACCTTCCGGTTCGACGACGTGCCGGTGAGTGAAGGGTGGACATACGCGGTGATGACCATCTACCAAGAAGTCACGTATTTTTCCGAACCCTTCAACCTCTCTCCCGACGAGCCAGCGCCTGAAATCGAGGTACCTATCTATGAAATTACCGATGACTCGTCTACAGTGCTGATTGACCGCCTGCACATCTTCTTCGATGTGACGCCAGAGGGCGTGATTATCACGGAGGTGTACATTATCTCTAACACCGGTGATCGCACAATCTTTGAAGCCGTGACCTTGAACGACGGATCTAAAGCTACCCTGATTTTCCCCTTACCCCTGGGAGCCTCTGACATCCGGTTCAACCAGAACTTGGACGGAGAATTTGTGTTACAGCCCGGTGGCTTCGCGGACAGAATGCCGCTGATTCCCGGGGAAGGGGTGCGTCAGGTATTTGTATCCTATACCCTACCGTACCAGGACAACCTGATTTACCGCCATGAAGCCCGCTATCCCATCAAAGGGGTAACAGCCCTTATTCCTTCCGCCACGGCGATTGCTTTGAGTGGTGAAGGGCTTGTGTTTGCCGGCCAACAAACGACCCCGGACGGTCTAAGCATCGACGTCTACACCCGTGAGGGAGTAAACCCTGGACAAGCGATAAATATCTCCCTGAAAGGAACGCCGAACTTCCGGGTGGGCAACACGGTAGGACGCATGGACACCGCTACGCAAAGCCGTCCCTGGGACGTAGTTATTGGAGGAGGCGTTTTGGGTCTGACGCTTATCGGTCTTGGGCTGTGGTGGATGCGCCGTTCTCAAGCGACCGCACCACAACCCCAGCCCGCTTCCGGTACACCTTCCGCTGCCCAGCCGTCAGCAGCAGCGGTGGCCGACGTGGTCACGGCATTCGATCAGGTCATCAGCGAAATTGCTGCATTGGATGATGCCTTTGAGCGCGGCGACATACCCGAAAAAGAATACCGTCAACAGCGGGAGGCCCTCCGACAGCGGGCGCGCGAACTGCTCGCAGAAGCTCAACGTGTACCCGGCGGCTCGCAATGATGTTGATTCCGGTCCATGAAGGCAAGGAGCGCGTAAGCTATGAGCCGTTCAAAGAGGGGCAAACAGCGTGCACGCCGCAGAACAAAGGCATCGGAACGGCGCGCAGTTCCTGCCTTCCTCTTTATAGCCGCGGGAGTGCTCGTTTTGGCAGGAGTTATTCTGCTCGCCTTACAACCGCAAATTCTGCAGGACCAAGCGGACACAGCCCTCGCTTACGATCCCGAAGATGTAGTCTACGACGAGGGTCTATACGGTGTCCATGAAATGGAACCCTCTACAACTCCTATACCTTTCCTGCCCAAGGACGGGCCACAACCCAAGCTGGTTATCCCCCATCGCACGTGGGACTTTGGGCGAGTAAAGCCCACTGAAGTGGTTACCCACACTTTCGTGCTGAAAAATGAAGGGGATGCCCCCTTAACCATTGCACGCATTTACACAACATGTGGGTGCACTACGGCGGAGTTGACGGCTCGAGTTATCCCGCCCGGAAAAGTGGCTCTGCTACGGCTTATCTTCGACGCCGGCTATCACGATGTACGAGGACAACGAGTACGTCGCGGTGTTATTATTGAAAGCAACGATCCAAAGAACAGTGAAGCAAGTGTGTGGGCTACGGCGTATGTGTTATCCAAATAATCACGCAAGTGGGTGATACGAACACTAGCGTCATGAAGCGGTGGGTCCGAAGATGTGTAGGTTTGCTGCTAATCGGGGATAGCATGTTAACCCTGATATGGGGACGGGCATTTTTGCGCTGGCAGCGCCGTCACGTTCCGGCCCTGTACAAGCCTGTCCTAGATGCCCTATTACGGTGGCCTTATGGGCTGCTGTTAACCGGTGCCACGTTGGAGTTGATGTTAGGGTGCTGGCTCCTGTGGCGAGAGTTGCGTAATGGAAATGGCAGAAGATTGGTGGAGGTGGCAAAATGAGCATTGCGGATACGACCACACCGGCTATCGAAAAGCGACGCTTGCCGCGGAGCCCAGGTTGGCTACTGGCCTATGCTGTCGCGTTGGCCTTGCTGGGCTTAATGGGTTGGGGCTTGGTACGAGCCGGCCAGGGCCCAGTCGAAAGCGGACCGGCCCCAGATTTCACCCTGACCACCTTCGAGGGCGACGTAATCCGGTTGAGCGACCTGCGGGGCCAGGTCGTCGTTATTAACTTCTGGGCCTCTTGGTGCCCTCCTTGTCGGGAAGAAGCACCGTATCTCGAACGCACCTGGCGTGCGTATAAAGATAAGGGAGTTCTGTTTATCGGCGTGGATTACCTGGACACAGAAAAGAAAGCGCTAGAATACATTGCCGAGTTCGACATTACCTACCCTAATGGGCCGGATATCGGCACCCGCATTGCCGACGCATATCGGATTAAGGGAGTCCCGGAAACGTTTTTCGTGGACAAAAAAGGCTACCTGCGGGGTGTGAAAATCGGGCCCTTGCGTCCTCCAGAGCTGGAGGAAAAACTGGATGCCCTGCTGGCTGAACCATATCCATAAGCCGTCATAACCGGGGAACTCCCCGAAAGCTATTGTGGTACCTGATGCTCTCCTGAGGGCAAGATCCTATGCCTGGATCGAACACGTAAAAATGTGTTCAGTCCAGACCCAAGCGCGGAGGCGGTTATGGACCCAATTGCCATTCAAATCGGGCCATTGGCCATTCGATGGTATGGCCTGCTGGTCACCGGTGGCGCGGTGGCAGCCGCTTTTGTAGCCACCCGGGAAGCACGCCGTCGAGGAGAAAACCCAGACCATGTGTGGGACATGCTGGTGTGGGTGCTTATCGGCGGCATCATTGGTGCCCGACTTTATCATGTTATCTCCAGCCCCAGCACGGGTGGGGGACTCTCTTACTACTTGCAAAATCCCATCGAGATTCTGTATATCTGGCAAGGTGGCCTGGGCATTTACGGTGCTATAGTGGGAGGGCTCCTGGCCCTTTACCTGTACACCCGCCGTTATGGTTTGCCCTTCTTACGATGGGCAGATATCGGCATTGTCGGCGTGCCCTTAGCCCAGGCCATTGGCCGGTGGGGAAACTTCTTTAACCAAGAGCTGTACGGATATCCCACCGACCTCCCATGGGGTATCCGTATCGACATGGAAAACCGCATTCCCCAGTTTGCCGACCTGCCGCCGGACACAAAATTTCACCCTACCTTTCTCTATGAGTCCCTGTGGAATCTCCTGGTGTTCGGGGCTATGCTATACATTGCCCGCCGTTTTGACCGGCAACTGAAGGATGGAGACCTTCTCCTCGTGTACGGTATCCTCTACCCGCTAGGGCGAATCCTGGTCGAAACTCAACGCCCCGACGCGTGGACCATAGCTGGCATCCCTACGGCTCAGCTGATCGGAGCTATATCCATCGTCGCGTGTAGCGTGCTCTTGTGGTGGCGACACCGTGGAACACCTCAAGCAGGGATGGAGGCGCGATGAGCATCTCGGTACCGCTAACATTTCTCGCCGGTTTACTTTCATTTCTATCGCCGTGTGTGCTACCCCTGGTGCCGGTATACGTAGGATACCTTTCGGGAAGCACGCTGCATGCCACCACAGCGGTACCACGCTCCCGCGTGTTAAGTCATGCCGTGTGTTTTGTGGGTGGATTTACTTTAGTGTTTATTATCCTTTTTGGTCTGCCTACTACTCTGCTTGGTAGTCTCTTTCAGGACGCCAGCCGATGGATCGCCCGCGTTGGTGGACTCTTTGTCATTCTTTTTGGGCTCCATACGCTGCGGGTCATTAACATCCCCTTCCTGAACATGACCCGTCGTTTGGACATGCCCTCAGACATGTCGCCGGGATATGCCCGCTCCCTCGTTTTCGGGATGACATTTGCGTCTGGGTGGACGCCTTGTATCGGTCCCTTGCTCGGTACCGTGATCACCTTGGCCTTTGCAGAACCCTCACGGGCCATCGGCTATGTGTTCATTTACGCCATGGGGCTGGCCACTCCCTTCCTCCTCACGGCACTGCTGCTCACCCGAGGGTTGCCGGTATTACAACGTCTGAACCGACATGTCCGCACCGTGGAAGTTGTTAGCGGCGTTATGATGGTGGGGGTAGGCCTTCTCCTTGTCACCGGCATGTTTACGGTGTTGAACGGGTACTTCATTCGAATGACGCCGGATTGGCTCCTGCGATATCTGTAATTAACGGCACCAGTGACCCGGCATCCGTCAAAGCGCAGGCAAGCTTAAACGGTACCGTTGAAGGATAGATCATGAACTCTACAGCGTGGTGGCGCGTTGGCTTGATCGTAGTGGGTTTCAGTTTGATCTTGGCAGCGTGCAGCCGGGGCACTCCCGATATCGAGGTGGAAGTAACCCGGCACGATTTCGGCGTGATCACCCAAGGTACTGTGGCCAGTCTGGATATACCTGTTCGCAACGTGGGCACAGCCGATTTGCAAATCGAAGCTGTAGTTACCTCTTGTGGGTGCACCACGGCTACCCTAAAGCCGGATGTTATCCCTCCCGGCGGAGAAGGCATGTTACAGGTACGTTATGACTCAGGCTTACACCCCGACAAGGGACGGATCCGCCGAGAGGTGTACATTGCCTCTAACGACCCTGATGAACCAGAGGTCATAGTTGTTCTGACGGCCGACGTGCGAGTTCCCTGACCATGCTATCCCCTTCACGGCTGAAGTGGCTGTGTTCCCACAATAGGGCTCCCCTCCCACAGCCACTTCAGCCGCTTCTTTACATCATGGCCTCACCAACCAACACCAGACCTTGCCTCCATCACTGCGCACATGCTCATATAGCCAACACAGCCGACGGTGTTGGCGTCGACGGTGTTAGCATAAAGCGCCCCCAGGTTAGTGATGACAAACCACAAACCTGTTTGGAACAGGTGCGTTTCTTCATAACAAAAGAGTCCGTTTGCTCAGGTGGGGCAATTTTCCCATAATATCAGACGCGAGAACACCCCACCACCCATCGTGCCGGTAAGCCTGTGTATCAATTAGGTGGAGGAGGGCCGGACGATGGAACCTGAAGTGAAAAAGAAAGTCTTGCGCATGATCTCATATGGTCTCTACGTGATGACTGCTCGTGATGGTGAAGAATATGCTGCCGGTACGGTCAACTGGCTATCCCAAGCCTCCTTCAACCCTCCTTTGGTAATGGTAGGGGTAAAAGTGGACAGTGGTCTGCACGCCCTGGTCGAGCGGACAGGCTGCTTTGCCGTCAACATCCTTGGGGCCGGGCAGAAAGAAATTGCAGCTGCGTTCTTCCGGGCAACGCAGGTAGCTGATCACCGTATTAACGGTTACCCCTTTGAACCGGGCCCACGTACCGGTGCGCCACTCCTACTCGACCTCCCTGCCTGGTTTGAAGCCCAGGTAACCGATATGGTCAAACGTGGTGATCACACGGTGGTGGTCGCCGAGGTCATTAATGCTGGTCTTCGCCAACCAGACACACCCCCCTTGCTTTTACGGGATACAGGATGGCATTACGGGGGCTGAGGTGTGTCTCCAGTCTATGGAGCACCTGAGGAGAAAGGGGTGAGACACACGGGACCAGACAATCCAAAGGAGGCATATAATCAGGGGGACCAACGAGGAGAGGCCCAAAGCGGCTTTGCCTCTCCTCATCTCCACCGTTCTCACATCACCCTTTTACGTGCAGGAGCTGTGCTTAGTTGGATACTGGCCCTTCTTCTCGGCACGATGCTGGTAGCAGGGTGTCAGCCCTCTCGGCAGAAGGGATTATACGTGGCAGCGGCTGCTAGTCTCGCCCAAACTTTGCCCGACCTCCAAACAGCATTTACGGCTCAGACAGGTATTCCTGTAATCCCGGTGTTCAGCAGCTCAGGCAATCTTACCCAACAGATCATCAACGGTGCTCCTTACGACGTCTTCTTATCGGCGGACGAACAGTACATTGAGGCGCTCATTCAGGGGGGATATATTCGAGCGGAGAGTAAACGCGTGTACGCTTTAGGAACACTGGCTCTCGTCACGTCCACCCGTCATACGCCCCCTATAACCGGCATGAGCGACTTGATTCGACCGGAAATTCGCCGGGTGGCCATCGCCAATCCCCAACATGCACCCTACGGCCGGGCCGCTGTGGAGGCACTTCAGCGGACCGGGGTGTGGGAGAGCATAACGCACAAACTGGTCATCGGTGAGAACGTGCGTCAGGCGCTACAATTTGTGCAAACCGGCAACGCGGACGCGGGCATTGTCGCCCGCAGCCTGCTACCGGTTTCAGGCATTCACGTGCAGCCTGTCCCCACGGCCTGGCACTCTCCCATTGTGCAAACCGCAGGCATCCTTCGCCGCTCTTCTCGCTTAGCAGAAGCCCGCCAATTTTTAGACTTTCTCCTAAGCCCAACGGGACAACGTATTCTCCAAGAGCACGGATTCACATCGCCGGAGGCCGTCCCGTGACTTTGGCGCCGTTGTGGCTCTCGCTACAGGTCTCCACCGTAGCTACCGGGCTGACCCTGCTGGTAGGCTTACCTCTAGCCTACTTGCTCGCTCGACGCCATCATCCGCTTATGAACATGTTAGACGCGATCAGTAACCTGCCCTTAGTGCTCCCTCCCACCGTGTTAGGCTACTACTTGCTGGTGGCCTTCGGTCAAAGTTCTCCCTTGGGGCGGTGGTTGGACCAGCTAGGTATTCCTCTGGTGTTTACTTGGCGAGGTGCTGTCCTCGCAGCTTGGACGGTGGCCATGCCTTTATTTTTGCAGGCAGCCGGTGCGGCCTTTGCCACCGTGGATCGGGAGTTAGAAGATGTTGCCCGCACGCTGGGAGAGTCAGAGTGGGGTATTTTCTGGCGTGTCACATTACCACTGGCAGCACGAGGTATCCTCGGCGGCACATTGCTTGCTTTCGCCCGTTCCCTAGGCGATTTCGGCACTACGTTAATGGTCGCTGGTAACATCCCCGGCCGCACCCAGACCATGGCTATAGCGATTTACGATGCAGTACAGGCCGGTGATCAAGCGCGGGCGAACCTGTTGGTGGGCATTCTCACCATCACCGCGATAGCACTTCTCTTTGCCATCCGACAAATGAGCCACCGCTGGGCAGGAAGGAGCACTCGATGATAGAGGTGTGCCTGCGTCACCACCTTCCAGGATTTGTGCTGGATGTCGCCTTCCACACTACGGCGGGGGTCACAGTTCTTTTCGGTCCTTCAGGCGCAGGGAAATCGCTCACCCTCCGCGCGATTGCCGGTCTATTCCGCCCCCATGCCGGCCGTGTGGTTGTCCAGGGCGACACATGGCTCGATACCCAACAGAATGTCTGGATCCCTCCCCAACGCCGGAAGGTCGGTTATGTGCCTCAGCATTATGGCCTTTTCCCTCACCTAACGGTGCGAGAAAACATCGCGTTTGGCCTGCGACGCTGGCCATCACACCAACGAACCGCACGCGTCGAGGAACTCCTCACCGTAATGCACTTGCGTGAGCTGGCCAACCGTTATCCTCGCGAGCTTTCGGGGGGACAACAACAGCGGGTCGCCCTTGCCCGTGCCCTTGCTCCCCGACCCCATGTGCTACTACTGGACGAGGCGCTTGGCGCCCTAGATCCTGTCCTCCGAGAGCAGTTACGAGAGGAAGTGCGCCAGATTCAACGCCGCTACGCCATCCCGGTCATCCTCATCACCCACGACGTTCACGAAATGGCTGCCATGGCCGACAAAGTGGTCGCCATGCATCATGGCCGGGTAATCCAGGTAGCTCCCCCGGAGGAAATCTTCCGGCGTCCGGCAACGCCGGCTTTAGCTCGAGCAGTAGGAATGCGCAACCTCTTGACAGGGACAATCCGACATCACACAGAAGACATTACAGAAATCGTATGGGCCGGCGGCACCCTTAAGGTCCCTCGGGTCCCTTATCCTCCTCATACACCCGTTCAATTCGGCATTCGCCCCGAGGATGTGGTCTTTGTACGAGAAGATCGTCCCCTAAAGGCAGCGCACAATGTGTTAACCACTGTTATCGTTGGAGTTCATCCTGCAGCCTTTGACTATATTATCACCTTACAACTGGTGAACAACGCTTCAGTACACCTGTACGCTCGACTACCTCACCCTCTGGTACACGAACTTCACCTTCGTCCCGGCCAGCAACGGCGAATCCTTCTGCGCCGACGGGCCATTCACATTTTCCCACCTGTCGAAGAAGCGCGCTCCTCTAAAGAAGAGGGGGCTTCCTGAGGCAAGCCAAGCTCGGCCAACTTATGCGGTGTGGGAATGCCGGTGGCTGGATCCCACCCTCGAGCTTCGTAATACTCCTTCAAAATGGATTCCATATCGGGCAATACCCCTGCCGCGCTTCCGCTGGGGCGAGGCTCATGGGCTAACCGGTAGGGCAATCGATCGTCCTGAGCCCGCACACCCAACCGTATGTTGATCATACGTTTAAGGTTAAAAATGCGCTCGCCGGTACGATACACATCCTCCGCAGTCCACGACCATCCCAAAGCCCGGTTGACCAGCTCCGCGATCATATCCGGTCCAGCATGACCTTTGACGATAAAACGGCAAAGCCCTAGGGGATTGTACAAACCAAGATAATCCTGATACCGTTTGGCCATACGGCCCGCTTCCCTGCTGGCGAAACGATCCGCGTGTGGTTCGTAATAGAGTCCGGGTACCTGTACACCATATCCCTGCCAGTAGCCGCACGATTCCATATGGCATGCCCCCCGGTTAGCCGTCGCGTAGTTGGCTGCCATATCCACAAAAGCGCGAGGGTCATGATAGGGCACTTCTAACCCTTTGACATGCATGGCGAAGGGCTCGCTCGCCGGTCCTAGGCGTTCGCTCATCCGACGCACCCCTTCCGCCAGAAAATCACCAAATCCTTCCCGAAACGCTATCTTACGCACAAGCACAATGACGGTCTCCGGATCTCCCCAACGCAGGGTCAGGCCATCGGTATCTTGCTCTGTCAACAGCCCTCGCTCAAAGGCCTCCACCGCGAAGGCAATGGACGCGGATGTGGAAATCGTATCTAGCCCGTAATCGTTGCACAGAAAGTTGATATAAGCGATGCTCTCTAGATCGTTGTTCAGTAACATGCCGCCGAAGCCGGCGAGCGTCTCGTATTCAGGGCCATGACCGCGCACGCCCCGGTAAGGTCCTGTCTTGATCTCTACCGCTTTGCCGCAGCCAATAGGACAAGCAAAACAGAATGTATGTTTGACAAAAATCGTTTCCGCAATGCGCTGTCCGGAAATATCGTACGCTTGGGCCCAAGAGCCATCCCGCCAATTTCGCAGAGGGAGGTCACCATATTCTTCCGTAGCCGGCACGCCCCCTGCAGTCCCCAGCAAACTGAGTCCCTTGGCATATTCCTTGATCACGGCGTTATCGGCTTTCACAGCATTACGAAACCCCTTCAGATCCGCGTATTGTGGTCGCTCTTTGCCTCGTACAACAACGGCTTTCAGACGTTTACTCCCCATAACAGCCCCCATGCCGGTTCGACCAGCCATACGAGCGTGCTCAATACCGCCCTGAGCCACGGCAGCGTAACGCACCAGATGTTCGCCTGCCTGGCCAATACATGCTACCTGGGCCTTTGGGTCCGTCTCAGCTCGCAACACTTCAAACGTCTCGTAATGTCCTTTCCCCCATAGGTGATGCGCGGGCCGAATTTCTACCTGCCCCGATGTCCCATCGATCCACAGATAAACCGGCTCATCGGCCTCGCCGTCAATCACAATGCCGTCGTAACCGGCAAAACGTAGCTCTGCACCCCAATGCCCCCCCATGTTGGACTCCCCCCAAATGCCTGTCAGGGGTGAACGCGCACACCAAGAAGTACGACAGCCTGTAGGCGCGAAGGTGCCTGTCAACAAGCCGTTGAACACGTATAGGCTATTTTGAGGTGCAAGGGGAGGAAGGTCAGGATCCATTTCCTGCCAGTACAACCAGGCAGCGTATCCACTTCCCAGGGCGAATTGACGCACAACGTGCTCGTCAAGAGGCACGTCCTCCCAAGTACGGGTGGTCAAATTAACTCGAAGGTACTTGCCTGCGTATACCTTGACCATGGGTGACCCTCCTTAGTTGCCTACATCACATGAGGGGAGTGAGGGGAGCACAACGACCAAGAGCCCCGTATCACCACCTTTCAACGGGACTATACTCATGATACTTCAAAAGGAAAGGACCGCTCAACTTTAAAGTTCCTTCCTGGAACAATCCCTATGGCATATCCATGTTCATGGCTCGTACAGCAAATCCAGATAACGTCGGAGCAAGTCATCTACCATGCTGCGGAAAGGAAGGGATGCTGCCATCCCATATACCGGGGCCATTCCTCCTTCAGATGCCGGCAGTTTTCGGGCGTCCCTGACCGCGGCCTCCAAATCGGTCAGAAATCGCTCCGCTACTCCAGGCACGGTGTGCCGAAGGGTCACAGCGATGTGCACCGCGGGGGGAAACTGTAACCCCGTCAGGCGCCATCCCCGACGTTCCATTCCGCCCATTACACGGTAGATGTTGACCTCATCAGAGGTAAACGCGATGATCCACAGAGGATCGCCCAGAACACGTAACTCCGGGATCGCGCAAATGCCTTCACGAAGGAAGTCAGCGGTCTCCAGAATGCGCCGCGTGGCCTCGAGGTATCCTCGTTCACCCATGGATATCATGACCGCCCAACAGATAGCCAGCAACGCGCCGGGGCGGCTACCAGCCACGGTCGGAGCCGCGTACAACCCTCCAGGCCAGTCGGTAGCAGTAAAGTATTGATAACTCCGCCAGTCCGGAGATCGGTACAGAACAACCGATGTGCCCTTGGCCGCGTACCCATACTTGTGCGTGTCTACCGAGATAGACGTCACACCGGGTAACCGAAAATCATAGGGAGGCACCGGATAGCCTAACTTCTCCGCCCAGGGCAACACGAATCCCCCCAAGCACGCGTCTACGTGAAAACCGATGCCCTGTTCCATAGCTAAAGTGGACAACTCGGCAATGGGGTCCACCACCCCGTGGGGAAAAGTAGGTGCAGAGCCTACCAAAACAACGGTGTTCTTCGTGATGGCCCGCGCCGCTGCGTCCACATCTGCCCGATAATCATCCCTCACCGGATACCGCACCGTTCGCATACCCAGATAATGCGCGGCTTTGTCGAACGCAGGATGCGCCGTCACGGGTAACACAATTTCAGGTTCAGTCACTCCCCGGGTAGCTCGTGCCCAATCCCGGTACACCTTCATGGCCAGCAAAATGCTCTCGGTACCCCCCGATGTGACTGTCCCACAGACACGCGCGTCCGGATCCATTGTCTGGGCTGCCTCCGCGCCCAACATCGCCGCGGTCATGGCCACAATTTCTGCCTCAAATTTGCTCACACTAGGCCACAGGTCCGCGTGCAAGGGATTAGTGTGGGAAGTCAGTGCGTACACCTGATGAATCAAACTTGCCAACTCATTCCCGCCGTGATAGACCGTTCCCGATACAAATCCTTGTTGCCAACGCCTCTCCTCCCGCCCCACCATTGCTTGGATCAAGTGCAGCAGGGTCATCCGATCCCAGCCAGTCTCGGGCAACCGGGTGAAAACCGGCATATCATGGTACGGTTTCAACGCCTGACGCAATTCCTCCAACAAGCGCGTGTACTCTCGCTCCATTTGCCGGCGGACAAAGGGCACACGTCGCAACCCGCGCTCTAGGGGCTGAGCCAGCCACGGGGGAATAAAACGGCCAAGTTTCTCCACCCATTGCACCAAATCCATGAAGGCCTCCTCTCGGTCACTGAGGATACCGGATGCCTGAGCGTGAACCCGCGCGCCAGAGGTGTGGAGAATATACCTCAGCCGGGGCAAACCTTCAAATGGGTCCAAAGAAGCGGAATCACTCTGCAGCCCTTCATAAAAAAAGCCGGGAAGTCCCACGCCCTGCACCCGATACGGGGCAGACTTCCCGGCTTCAGTAATTCAGTAACGTGGAGAAGGGCAACCTTTAGACTGCTATCGTCCGGAAGTTTGCAGGCTTTCTACCTGCATCCCATCCCGCCGTAGGGGCAAACCCAGACGATTCCAGTATAAGATACCGCCCGCTAGGTTCTGCACGTTCTTAACCCCCAATGCCTGAAGCACAGCTGCCGCGATGGCAGAACGGTTGCCGGAACGGCAATACAACAGGATGGGTTTGTCCTGGGGAATGTCCTGCACCCGTTCGGGCAAATATCCCAGCATGATGTGCTGGGCGTTGGGAAGATGGCCGGTCATGTGGACCTCTGCCGCACTGCGCACATCGATCACGGTGACCTCGCCGTTCAGAACCTGCTGGACAACCTCCTGCGGAAACACCGTGGGATATTGTTCCAGGGGATGCCCCGCTGCCTCCCATTCCTGAATCACCGTCGGTGCCGCGTAACCAACTACCCGGTCCAAGCCGATGCTAATTAACGCGCGCACCGCGTCGGTAACCATGGCAGGACTCACAATGAGGTATATATCCCGATCGTAAGGCAAGAACCAACCCGCCCAGGTCGTAAAGCCCTCATCCAGAGGGATATTAAGGGTGCCCGGAATATGACCTGCGCCAAAATCCTGGGTAGGACGGGTGTCCACCACCACCGCCCCGGCTTCCAACGCGGCTTTCAAGGCTGACAGAGAGACAGATGTGGGTTGAGGCAAACTGTGCAACACGGCTCTATCCTCCTTGTTCAAACGTTTCATCATGGCAAAATATCGTGGGGGTTCAGGTTGATCGGCCAACAACCAGCGCACAAAGGCTTCTTCGTCCTCGAATTGCAAGCCTGGGTTAGTCAACTTTTCGTAGCCGACGGTGGAAGAGGGCACAGCCCCGAGGCCTTTACCACAGGCGCTGCCCGCGCCGTGAGCAGGCCACACCTGAAGGAAATCGGGAAGCTCCTTAAAGCGTTGCAAAGACCGGAACATCTGCCGCGCGCCCGCTTCGGCCGTTCCAGAGATACCCGCAGCTTTCTCTAACAGGTCCGGCCGCCCTACCGAGCCCACGAACACGAAATCCCCAGTGAAGATACCCATGGGCACATCACTGGCCGCCGTATCCGTAAGGAGCAAGGATATGTGCTCCGGTGTGTGCCCTGGAGTGTGCATAACGGTAAATCGCAATCGCCCGATGGAAAAAGTATCCCCATCCTTCAACAAGGTGTGAGGGTACTTGGGAGCAAACGTGTACTTCCAGGCTTCATCCCCCTCATCCGAGAGATACAAGTGAGCACCGACCCGTTCCGATAACTCCCTTGACCCCGAAAGAAAATCCGCGTGAATGTGTGTCTCCACCGCGGCCACGATGCGCATCCCTTCCGCGCGTGCAGCATCCAAATACACGTCAACATCTCGGCCCGGATCGACCACAATTGCCTCGCCGGTCGCCTGACAACCGACCAGGTACGACGCGTGGGCCAACCTTCGGTCATAGAAATACCGTAACAACATGTTCGTCACCTCCCGCGCTAAGTGTCCCTTACTCCCTGCGTTACTCCCTCGCAGGCCCAGTCCCGGTCCCAAAAGCACGTTGCAAAAGGCACTGTATTGGATGCACTTTATCCGAAAAAGTTTCACCCATCGAGGGGAGAAGGCCCCCGTTTTTCCCTGTTACTGCCATCACTTGCCAAACATGGTAGGATGCGACACAATCCCCACAGTACGGCACGGTGTTCCAAGCACCGGCCCCATCAACTTTCAAGCACAACAGGAGGTGGGACAATGGCCACATTTACTGCCGAATGCCCGGAATGCGGGGCGGAGATCACCTTGCAGGACGCGGTCGAAGCGGAATTGGTCGTATGCCCGGAATGTGGTGTGGAACTCGAGGTAGTCAGCCTGGATCCTCCACGCCTGGACGTGGCGCCAGAAGAAGAAGAGGACTGGGGAGAATGAGCGTCTCTTCAAGCCCATGAGGCACGGGCAGCCCTCAGGGGCGTCCTCCCGACCGATAAGTCCGTGAACCACGAACAATCAATCTCTGCACAGAACCGGCGGAGGCTCACCCATGTTGGTTGGCATTCTACATTCTTTGATTCGCAAAGACGAAAAAATGCTCATGGAAGCCCTGACCCAACGGGGAGTGGCATTCGAGCTGATAGACGACCGCAAGGTCGTCTTTGACCTCCAAGCTAATGGCTTTGAGCGTTTTGACGTGATCTTAGAACGGTGCATTAATCACAGTCGGGCGTTGTACGCTCTTCACATCCTCAACGACTGGGGTATTCCCACGGTTAACACCGCGCAAGTGGCGGAAATATGCGGCAACAAGCTGCTCACCACCAGCGCGCTGGTGCGGCACGGCGTCCCTACCCCACGGGTCAAGGTGGCCTTCACGCCGGAGAGTGCGCTGGAAGCTATAGAGGAAATGGGGTATCCGGTGGTTCTTAAACCGGCCATCGGCTCATGGGGCCGACTGTTAAGCAAGATCAACGACCGAGAAGCGGCTGAAGCTGTCCTAGAACACAAGAAAATCCTGGGCACGTACCATCATTCCATCTTCTACATCCAAGAGTACATCCACAAACCCGGCCGGGATATCCGGGCCTTTGTGGTCGGAGACGAAACCATTGCGGCGATTTATCGAACGTCCGACCACTGGATTACCAACACTGCCCGGGGGGGACGGGCGAGCAATTGCCCGGTTACACCTGAACTCAACGACCTATGTCTGCGGGCTGCTCGTGCGGTGGGAGGAGGCGTGCTCGCCATCGATATCCTGGAAGACCCAGATCGCGGTTACCTGGTCAACGAGGTCAATTACACAATGGAATTCAAGAACAGCGTGGAACCCACCGGGGTGGACATTCCCGGCAAAATCGTGGACTTCGTCATTCGAGTCGCAAAAGAGGGTTGGGAGCGAGCCAACGGGTGGGAACCGACAACCGTCACCGCAGAAAGGGTGTAACCTGAATCCTTGGCATGCTGACCATGAGCACCCATCACCTTACGTTTGGCCCGGCAACATCTCGCCTCAAATGGCGAGGAACACCTTGGATAATACTCCTGTTTATACTCGGTGGCCTGATCTTCCAGGCCCGTGGTGGACGTCCCCTTCTTCAGAAGGACGTTGCGCTTCCGACAAAGGAACCTCCCCATCGGGTGTGGATTATCGGGGACAGTATCACGCGTGGGTTACACGCGTCCTCCGACGGAACCACATACCGCACTCGCATCTTTCTGGCTTTAGGGGAACGCTATCCCGCCCAAATTTACGCCACCTTCTGGCAAGGGGTGTGCACCCTCGGCCGATTAGAACAACGGTGGGGACAATGGCCCGGCCGTCCGGACGTGCTGTTCCTGGAACTGGGCATTAACGATGTCTCGCGCAACCCCAACTGCCCTCAAATTCCGGAGGGACAATGGGCGGAACGCTATGGGGCTATGCTTGACCGTATCCGCAGGGACGCGCCGGGGGTCTTCATCGTGGTCGGCACGTTGCCTTGGCCGGGATGGAAACGGGGAACGTCACGTTACCAAAAAGCACTTCTGTACAATGAATGGATTCGGGAAGCAGCCCAGGCACGCGACATCCCGGTAGCTGACCTGTGGGAAGCCATGGAAGGCCGCACCGAACTCCTCTCCCGACCGGAAGAGGCCAGCGCGTTTCCCCCTGCATACCGAGGCGATGGTTTCCACCCGAACGATCAGGGGCATCGGGTCATTGCTGAAACGTTCCTGCAAGCGTACTGGTCCCAACCCTGAGGTTCCCATCGCCAACGCCTTGTGGAGAGCATGCACATTTGCCAACGGAAGGCGACCGCGAGTACAATTGAAGTCAGTCAAGTACGGGCGGTGCGCCCACAGGGGCCCGACACCGCAGCATAGCGCACCACCGGAAGCCGTTCATGAACGATCACACTGGCATCGTGACATCTGAACGGGAAAGCAACCGACCAACGGACCTCCTTTCCCCTTCACCCGCGCGGTTGGTCTGTTTGGAATTACATGGATACAAATCCTTTGCCCTCAAGACGGAATTTGTGTTCCCCACGGGCATCACTGCAATTGTAGGCCCCAACGGTAGCGGCAAGTCCAACATCGCGGACGCGCTGCGCTGGGTCCTCGGGGAGCAAAGCTACAGTGTGCTCCGCGGTAAACGCACCGAAGACATGATCTTCTCCGGCAGCGAACAACGGCCGCGCATGGGAATGGCATCGGTCAGTGTGACGTTCAACAACAGCGACGGCTGGCTTCCGGTGGATTACAGCACCGTCGTCCTTACCCGGCGGGCTTACCGTTCCGGAGAGAATGAGTACTTTCTCAACGGCACCCGCGTCCGCCTGCGGGATATTCAAGAGCTTCTCGCCGAAAGTGGCCTCCTGAAACGCAGCTATGCCATCATCGGTCAGGGTCTGGTAGACCAAGCCCTTTCCCTTCGACCTGAAGAGCGCCGTGTCTTGATCGAGGAAGCAGCCGGTATCACCGCCTACCAACGCAAACGCGATCAGGCACTCACCCGCCTGGCTGAAGTGGAAGCCAACCTCGTACGCGTACAGGACATTATGGCCGAACTCTCCCCACAACTACGACGACTCCAAAAACAGGCAGAGAAAGTCGAACAATACACCCTCCTTAAAGACCAGCTCCGTTCCCTGCTTATCACGTGGTACGGCTACCGATGGCATCAAGGCGTAGAAGAACTGGCCCGTGCCGAAACAGCCTACCGGGAACAGGAACAGCGCCTCACAGCCCGCCGTCAACGTCTACGCGAACTAGAACAACAACATCAGACTCTGGAAGAAGAACACGCTCGTTGGCGGACACAATTACAAGAACATCACCGGCAGATAAGCGAACTTCACCAACAACTGGAAGCGCTCTTGCGAGAGGAAGCCGTTATCGCCGAGCGCAAACGGGGATTGGAAGCCCAACGGAACCGCCTTCAAAACGAGCTTCCTGCCCTCATGACCCATCGCGAAGCGTTAGAACAGCGCCTGGCAGACGTACGAAACCAACAACAACGTTTGAGCGAAGAAGCAGCAACATTAGCCACAGAACTTGAAGCCGTCCAGGCGCAGGTTGCCGCCTGGGAAAGGCAATACCAGGAAGCAGAACAGCGGGTACGCGAACTTCAAGAACAGCTATTACACCTTACCGCTCAAATCGCTCAACGTCAGGAACAGCAACGGCAGGTTGACGCCCGCCTGCAAACCCTGGAAGAAGAAATAAATCGCCAGCAAGCCCAACTCCAGGAGTTGCAATCCCAGCACCACGCCGTCGACACGCGTTGGCAGGCACATCGACAACGCATGTCCCAAAAGGAGCAAGCCCTGGCCGAACTCCGAGCTGCGCTGGAAGCACAGGAACATGTCATTCAACAACGCCAGGAAGCCTTCCTAGAGGCTCAAGCCCGTCTGCGTCAAGCAGAGGATGCGTTGGCCACCCTGAAAAAACGTCAACAAACCCTTGAATGGGAACGTGAAGAGGGCCGTGGCCTTTATGCAGGGGTACGCGCCGTGCTCCAGGCACGGGAACTTTCCGGGATCATCGGCATCGTGGCCGAACTTATCCAGGTACCTGATCACCTGGAACGGGCCATAGAAGAAGCCCTTGGGCCCTCCCTCCAGGACATCGTTGTTGAACGGTGGCGTGATGCCGAGGCAGCTGTTACGTTCCTGAAACAGAAGCAAGCAGGCCGAGCTACCTTCCTTCCCCTGGACAGCATACGCCCACCCCGACGCCTTCCCGTTCCCTCCAGGCCAGGAGTGATTGGGTTAGGGGCCGATTTAGTGACAGCGGAGGCGCGCCTACGCCCGGTGGTGGAGCTGCTCTTAAACCGCACCTTGGTTGTGAAGGATCTTGCCACAGCTCGTCAGGTGTTGTCCCAAGCAGATGGATTGCGCATTGTTACCTTGGATGGGGAACTGGTGCGTACCACCGGCCGTTTAACGGGCGGGACGATCCGACGGCAGCGGGAGGGCATTCTCGCTCGGGAACGGGAATGGCGGGCATTGCCCCAACGGATAGCCGAAGCCCTCGATATTCTGGAACAAACCCGCGCCAAGGTTACGGCAACCGAACAGGCCCTTCAAGCCGCTAAGGGTGAACGACAGGCATTACATCAGCAATATCAAAACCTGACGCGAGAGCTCACCGCGCTCCAAGAAAAGGAACAACGCCTGGCCCGTGAACGCACCGCTTTAGCCGCCCGCCTGGAGACTGCTCGCCAGGTTCACCAACGCCTGGTGGGCGAACAACAACGCTTGCAAGAACATCGGCAGCAGCTCGACACCGACCACCAGGAGCTCCAGGCACGACACGCTGAGACTAAAGCTGCCTTAGCAAACGCCCGCCAGGCGCTGGAGAGCCTTCGCTCAGACGATGTCCACCAGCGCCTGACTCATCTACAGACGCTACAGGCCGCTCTCACCGGCCGTCAACAAACCCTCGCGGAAACGGCACGCACCTTGGAAGAGGACCTGAACCACCAGAAAGAACGCATTGCCGCTCAGGAAGCCCAGCTTCAGCAGATTACCGCGGACATCGCATCACAAGAAGCCCGGCTGCGTGACCTTCAGGAACGCATTAATACCCTTCAGGAACGCGTTGCCGCGTTGCAGGAACCGGTAGCAATCGCCGAGAAGCAATTAACCGCTCTGGAAGAGGAACGGCAACGTATAGCACAACAGCGAGAACAGGAACAACAACGATTACACCAAGATGAATCCTTTCTCGCCCGCCTTAACCTCGCTTACCAACGGGCCCAAGATGTGCTTCGTCGTCTTCAGGAGGACATTACCGCCGACTTGGGCCTGGTTCAACTGGAGGAAACATCGGACCTGTTCCCTGCCCAAGAGCCTCTCCCTCTGGAGAACGGTGTCATCACATTGCCTCGAGTTACCCAGCTACAAGCCGACGTGGAAGATGAGATAAAACGACTACGCATTCGCCTCCGGCAACTCGAACCCGTAAACCCGGACGCCCCCGAGGAATACGCGCGCTTGCAGGAACGGTATACCTTCCTGGAAACTCAAGTCCAAGATCTGATCGAAGCGTCGACCAACCTCAAACACGTTATTGCCGAACTGGATCAGACCATGAAGCGGGAGTTTGAACGTACTTTTAAGGCAGTAGCAAAGGAATTCAAAGTGTACTTTGAACGTCTGTTCGGCGGGGGCACCGCACGCCTCGTTCTCACTCAACCCGATGACCTAACAACGACGGGCATTGACATTATTGCCCGTCCTCCCCGTAAGCGTACGCAGGGCCTGGCCATGCTCTCGGGGGGGGAACGGGCCCTCACCGCCGCGGCGCTTATCTTTGCTATCTTAAAGGTGAGCCCACCCCCCTTCTGCGTACTGGACGAAGTGGACGCGGCCCTGGACGAGGCCAACGTGGGGCGATTCCGGCAAGCGCTGCGGGAGCTGGCCCAAGACATTCAGTTCATCGTTATCACCCATAACCGGGGCACTATTGAGGCGGCTGATACTATTTATGGTATATCCATGGGCCAGGACGGGGTCTCTCGCGCGCTTTCCCTACGCCTGGAGGAAGTGCCCGCTTCGCGATGAGGCCTTCTCCCCCTACTGCTCGGGGTGCTCCAGTACTTCATAAATGCGCACGCCTGGATTTTCATACACCACCTTGAGCAAACCTGCATCCACCATCCGGTCGAAGCGGGCAATAGCTTCCGGTGGATATTGTTGCCGTTCCAGCTGGCCCACGTAAATGTAATGAATGTCAATCTCACGGATGATTTCCAATGTGCGGCCGATATCCGAAGTGTTCCAGAATTCCAAGGCCAACTGCTGGCGCGGTCCAGTCTGCCACCCGTAGCGCTGCTCTCCCATCTGGTGGAGCCCCATAAAGGTGGGCAAACCGGTAAAGGAGGCCACGCGCGTGCCGCCCTCTCGATAATAATCCAAACGCGCTTCGGCAATCGGCACAACCCGAGGGACATTGTCCAGCAACCAGCGAATGGCTTCGTAGTCCCACACCAACTCAATACGGTGCTGCGGGGTCGGCCAAGTGTACACCCCATACTTCATGTATGCCATTCCATCCAACGTGCCAAAAGGCGGACGCCCACTGATCTCGCGCGGGAAACGGTCATCCACACGCGCAGCAGTGCCCACTACCACAAAAGTTAACGACGCGGCGACAAGGATGGCGAAGGCCATCTGCCACAAGTGTCGAATGAGGGGTTGCCAACGAGGAAGTCGAGCCCACAACCGTACCAAGCCCACTGCCGCCGCGCTGGCCAACAACACCCAGGCCTGAATGAAGAATTTGAAAAGGGTGTTCATCCGCTTAAAATCACCACCTTGTAGGTGATCCTTTAGATAAACAAATTCCACACCGAGCAACACCAACAATGCGGTAAAGCTCAGGAGAGAGGCAAAGACCACTCCGGTGGGCACGGTCAGGCGCAAAGTCAACACGCCAAAGGCGATCACCGGTGTGACGAGGAGGGCCGGCACCCTATACCCGGCCAACCATAATAACACCGCTACCGGCACACTCAAACCAACAAGCCAGCGCCCCAGAGCATACCCGGCCCGTGAAGCCGGTGTGAGAAGCAGAGGCGAAGGCACCACCACGGAAGAACTGACTACGGCCAAGGGAGAGCGGCTCGCCTGTTCCACAGGCGCCGTAAGCTGACCTGCACCCTTTTCTTGAGAACCTGACCCTACCAGACGCCCATGCCACCACAGGAAACGGGGCAGCCGATCGTAATATACCACTACACCTCGCATCCACCGGGCCAACCCCAACCGGTCACGCTGGACCACTTCCACGGCCAGAAAGCTCAGGGCCAGAAACACCCAAAGTGCCCACATGTTCAGCCACACCCCAAGGGAGGTCTTTTGGGGCTCCCAGCCCACACCGGAGGCCGCGATGGGTGCATAATTCACGAAGAAAGGACGGTATAGCAAAAACGCTCCGCCCAGGATAAGCCCCACTTGGCCAATCCAACGCAAGAGGTTCACCCTGCCTTGCCCTCGCCACTGGCGCAGAAAGAGAGCTACGGCCGCAATGCCCAAATACGTGGGCACATCCCACGTATTGATAACTGCCAGCGCTCCCAACACTAAGGGTAACGCCACAAACTGGGCCGTCCCATATACAAGCTGACGATCCCCTTCCAGGGGGGAAGGCCAATCTCCTCGCCCCTCCAACCATGAACGCCCCGCGCCCATCACAACGTTCAGGGCTAACCCCAGAAACAGCAGGGTAAACGGAATTCCCATCATGTGGGGGTGTAAATCCGCAAAAAGGAACGACCAGAAAGGAAACTCGTTAATGGTGAAGGGAATAACCCGGCTGGGATTCCAGTAATTGTACTTCGGGAGATCCACTTCCCCGTTCCAAACTCGTCCCAAGCCGTCCAGCGCGCGCACGAGGGTTTCTAACCACGGGAATAAGGTGCTGCGGAAATCCGTTTTGCTTGCCGCCGCCAGGTTGCGGAGGATCTCCACCGTGCCGTCCGGGTTGCCGAAGAGGGCCACGAAAGCACCGCCCGCCAAACCGGCATAAAGCGCAACCCGCCGGGCCCAACCGGCCACCATGTTGTACACCAGCCCACATGCAGCCACAACGGTCAGCGCGAACAGCGTCGGTACTGCCAGGTTAAAGGCAACGGCAGGTGTAATGCCTGTCAACTTGATCAGGACGTTAACAATTTGATATCCCCAGTAGTAGTAATTAATGGTGCCCCCTGCAAAATATGGATCATAGGGAGGGAAGTAAGGGGAACGCACCGTCGCGTGGAGATAAGCAATCTCCATGAACTTCTCTCCCCCGTTCCAGGGTTGCCAGAGATCCGGATTGAGCAGGCGAATGAACACAAACAAAATGTACGCAACGGCAAAAAGGCCTTCATACACCAGCATCAACCGCCAGTGATGGCGCATCCAAGTCAGCCAGGGCCTCCAAAAACGCCGCGCGATCCACGCGCTGGCCCCAGCTGTAGCCACAAGGACCAGAACCACCAGGGGGAGGTCGTTAATCCACACGCGTAGGGAAGGTACAATCCAGGCCAAATAAGCTACCAGGATAAGACCTAAAGCTTTGCTCAACGCGTATCCCCGATCTTCCAGCCAGGCAAAGGTCACAAAGGAGAAGGGCCACGCGATGAGGCCGATCAGGAGAACGGCCAGCCACCACAGCACAACCGCGGGCACGGTGTGCTCACTGGCCCAGCGGTTCCAACGCCAGTACCGCACGACCGGCATCTCGTCAAAGGAGCGATCCAGCAAGAGCGACGGCCCTTTCCGTTCCTCCGCAGGAGTAGCCGGTGAAGGTGCAGGCCGATTACCGAAGGGCAGACGCCGGAAAAGTTTCTGCAGAAACGTCTCTGGAACATACCAATGCCGTGCCCCTTCCCACGTACCTCCCAGCAGAGCGTTCCACTCCTCATCCGTTAGGTCGCGCACCTTGCGGTATACCAGCACTCGGGGATGGTCATACACCCAAAAACTCTCGTCTGCGTCGTCATCGGGAAACACAAAAGGACCTAACCGCGGGTACGAGGTAACATCCAGCACGCGCACGAACCCCAGCTGCTCCGCGAAGAAAAGTTCGTAAAAGCGTGTGGTCATGGGATATCGCTCGGGTAACCGGGGGATGGTGCGGTACAATCGTCCGCTGGCAAAGATGTAGTAGTCCGCTTGGCGCAAGTTGTTCTTGATAATGTCGAATTTCTCAGGCGTATCTTCTTCGTACATCGGCATTGTCACGTACCGGTAACGGCCAGGATTCGCACCAGGTTCTGGCAATCCTAGGGGAAGACGGTCATCCCAGTGCTCCGTGGCCAAGACAGCGCCATCCGGCACGTTCTCGTAAATCCACCGCGATGCAACAATCCAGGGATGGGGTTGAGCGTATACGCCGTATAAGAAGGCGGCAGACCAAAACACCGCTTGCACGAGGGCCACGGCACCGACAATTGCCCCCCACCCCCCTCGACGGGCCAACCAGTCCCCGGCCCGTCGCCACAGACCTCCGGGCAAACGCTCCCTCGGCAAGGGAAGGCGTGAAAGGTCATACAACAGCGCAGTGCCAAAAAGGATCAGTGAAGGCACGATAGGCAGGGTGTAACGCATGAATTTAGCCAGAAACAGCCCAGTGGGACCGAAGTAAAACACTACCCACGCCAACAACATCCATTCGCCAGGCCGCAGACGGCGTCGCACAGCACGCACGAACGCCCACCCCAGGCCCAACCATCCCAGCAATCCCAAGGCCCATCCCATTCCCCAGCGGATCGATTGCTCCATGTGGTAAATGTACGGTCGGGTACCGCGATATTGCCGGGTAAAGGGGAAATCCGCGTCTCCCCGCACCATGGCGCCCTGCTCAACCAGAACAGCTTGTTTAAAGTTAGGCCAATCCAGGATTACGAAAGGCGAGGTCACGGCAAAGATTACCGCCGCAACCACCAAACAGAGCGCCACCAGAAGCGCGGGGTGGGGGCCGGGCCGATCGGCACGCCGCAACCATAACACCAACAGAGGTGCAATCACGATGGGCAAAGCGCTGAACTTACTGCCCACGGCCAAAGCTATCCCCACACCTGTGATCACGGCATCCCGAGGACGCCCCGTGTCAACCATGCGCATGGCCCCGTAAATGGCCAGCATCGTGAACGTGGTGGACATAGGATCCACCGCGAAAAAGTGCGCCAGCTGAATGTGGGTCACGGTGAAGGTGACAAAGGCCATTGCCAACCAGCCCCACCAGGGACCATAGAGGCGCCTGCCGATGAGGTACACCAAGAAAACCGTAAACGTGTCTGCCAGCGCCATCAACAAGCGACCTACTACGGCCAGGCCAGGCACGTCATCCAGGCCGGCAATGTACATCACGGTCTCAGGAGGGGCCCCTAATACTTCCGCTAACGGAGCCAACCGGGCCACTGCCTTGGCGGTGAAGACAAGAAGATAAAGGGGAAAATGACCGTACGTGTACGAGCGCCGTTGCTGAGCCACCCGGTCCCAAAGCGGGTTTAAGGGCGAACGCCGCGGATCTAGCGCTTCCTCCCAGGAGCTGGGCCACGCGATGGTAGGCGCGTAAAACGCAATCGTAGAACGCTCATCCGGGTGAGGGAGCTGACCATCGGCCCAATCCACGTTATACGCACGCAGGAAGAAGGCTACCAGCAACGTGAGGAGAACCAGCGTCGCGTGCCCCCACCCGTTCGGCAACGCTGTCGAACCCTTCCGTGGTGAATGTGCTGTCGTCCCCGTGTGTGCTCCGTCTCGTGCCATCATGACCGTCGACCCGACACTCAGATGATAAGGAATGTGTAGGGGTTAACCGGGCTATCCCCTGGCCAACACCCTGCAGCCCGTATGGGAGATTATACGGCAGCGTTGCCCAGGGCTGAAAACCCAAGTCTGACTTCGCACTCCCGTCCGTCAGGAATATCCCTTTAGATTCTGTCGCCCTGTCGCTGTTTTGACGCCTTCTCCCCAAAGTAGGTAGAATCTACCCCACCCCACACACGATTCAGAGCACATATGGGGAGTTGAGACAATTATGAAACCCGTGGCATCTCAACCATCGGTTGGGCCAGTGTCCAGTTCATCATCTGCTGGCGAAGAAAGTCCGGAGCAGACACTTTACGCCTTTGTGCTGGACATTCATGACGGTCTGGTACAAAACTTGTTCGCGGCGGCTTCACAAGTACACACTCTCCAGCGGCACCTCACGGGGAACCGGCCTATAGACATGACTACCCTGGAGGAAGGGCTTCAACGCATTGCCGACCTGCTGGAAAGCTCCTTGTACGAAATACGCACCTTCGTTCACGCATTTGGCTCTCCGGACATTTACCATCGCGATTTCACTACTTTGGTACATGAACTGGCCGAACAGCGCCGCTCCATTACCGGTATGCAGGTGCACGTTACCATAACACCCTCCCTGCCCTCCTTGCCCCTCCCCACGCGCGTGGCCCTTTACCGCATCCTCCAAGAAGCCCTGGCCAATGCCCACCGCCACGGCCAGGCCACCGACGTATGGGTTAAGCTGGCCTGTCATCCTCCGTTGCTCACCCTGGAGATTAGGGACAACGGCCAAGGCTTTGACCCAGAGCGTGTGCTCGCCTCTCCTCACATCGGAAAACACCTGGGATTACGAGGCATGCAGGAACGCGTCCAGGCCCTGGGAGGCACATTGGACATTACCAGTGCTCCCGGTCAGGGGACCACCATTCGTATCACTCTGCCGTGCTCGGAGGCAGAGAGCGCCCATGAGCAGGAAAGCACACCCGCACCAAAAGCGCATTCGGGTCGTGCTCGCGGATGACCACGAGCTGGTCTTAGAAGGGCTGCGTTCCATTCTCCAGCACGAGCCCGACATTGAAGTAGTGGCCGCGGTCACCGACGGCGAGCAACTTTTGCGCGTCCTGCAAACTCATCGCCCGGACATGGTGGTTCTTGACCTTCGCATGCCCAAAATTGACGGCCTTGCCTGTTTACGCTTTATCCGGGAACACGGCCTGCCCACCCGAGTGCTGGTACTGACCGCCTTTGACGACCGGGAATCGGTACGAGCCGCCTTTGAACTGGGCGCCGACGGCTTCGCGTTGAAGACCGATCCCCCTCAGTTAACCGTTGCCGCCATTCGCGAGGTGTACCACGACCGGATAGTCTTTCCCCGTCTCGCCGCGCGGTGGGTCATCCAGCGTCAAGAGCAAGCCTCCCCCCTCAAAGAACGCCTTTCCCCGCGGGAACAGGAAGTTCTCGCCCTGGTAGCTGAAGGACTTACCAACGCCCAGATCGCCCAACGACTGATGATCGGTGAGGAAACGGTCAAGTTTCACCTGCGCAACATTTACCAGAAACTAGGTGTCTCCACCCGCACCGAGGCCGCCGCCTATTACTACCGACATCTGGCCAAATCCTAATTGACCCCAAGTCAACCTGTTATCCCCGCTTTTTGTAGTCCCCTGCAACGGAACCCCCCAAATGGGGGGGCATGATCCCCCGGTATGGGTGTTGTGAAACGCGGCACGATCTGGTATATGCAAAAGAGCCAGGTGACCACGAACGGTCCCCTCACGAGGATGTCCGGGCCACCGTTTGTCCACGAGGCCATTCCTCCCTTCGTGTCACGCACGATGGCGCTTTCATCGTGATCTGATTCCACCGGAGGTGACCTATGAGCCAGGAAATTACGCTTAGTGTCATCAAAGCGGACGTCGGCGGATGGGTCGGTCACTCGGCCATGCACCCGGAACTCGAACGCGCTGCCCGTGAGGTGCTTAGCGAGGGCAAACAACGTGGCATTCTGGTGGACTACCATGTCACCCACTGTGGGGATGACCTGGAGCTTATCATGACCCACACCCGGGGGGTGGAGCACCGGGACGTGCACGAGTTGGCTTGGCGGGCCTTTGAGCGCGCAACGGAAGCAGCCCGCGACTTAAAGCTGTACGGTGCCGGGCAGGATCTGCTCTCTGATGCATTCAGCGGTAACGTGCGGGGTATGGGACCGGGCGTGGCTGAAATGACATTCGTAGAGCGTAAATCGGAAACCATTGTTATCTTTTTGGCGGACAAGACCTCTCCTGGAGCCTGGAACCTGCCCCTATTTCGCATGTTTGCCGATCCTTTCAACACGGCCGGATTGGTTATCTCCCCCACCTTGCACCACGGATTTCGGTTCGAAGTACACGACGTGCGTGAAAACAAGCGCATCATCCTGGATTGTCCGGAAGAAATGTATGACCTGCTTATCTTCATAGGCGCGCCCAGCCGGTACAACATCAAGGCTGTGTACAGTCGGGCCACCGGAGAAATCGCGGCCGTCTCCTCCACCGACCGTCTTTCCCTCATTGCCGGTCGCTATGTCGGAAAGGATGACCCGGTCTGTATTGTGCGGTGCCAATCCCAATTTCCCGCGGTAGGCGAAGTACTGGAACCCTTCGCCTTTCCCCATGTAGTGGAGGGGTGGATGCGCGGTTCCCACCACGGACCGCTTATGCCTGTGTCGCAGCGAGAAGCCCGGCCCAGCCGCTTTGACGGCCCCCCACGGGTAATCGCGCTGGGCTTTCAGCTAGCGGAAGGTCGCCTTATCGGTCCTGTAGACCTATTTGATGATCCCAGTTTTGATCTGGCTCGCCGGCAAGCGAACCTTATCGCCGGCTATCTGCGACGTCATGGGCCCTTCGAACCTCATCGGCTCCCCATGGAAGAGATGGAGTACACCACCCTTCCAGACGTCATGTCTCGCTTGGCCGACCGGATGGAACCCCTGGACGGTCGCCAGCCTCTAACGCAACCCGCGCCGCAGCCGGAAATGGATGTGGACTAATTGAGGAGAGCACCATGGATCACTACAGCGTGGAACAGTTGTGCGTCAACGCCATTCGAACCCTGACCATGGACGCGGTACAGCGGGCCAATTCGGGACACCCAGGTATGCCGATGGGCATGGCCGACGCGGCGTTTGTGTTGTGGGCCCACTTTCTAAAACACGACCCCCTACACCCGTCCTGGCCAAATCGGGATCGCCTCATCCTGTCTGCAGGGCACGGCTCCATGCTGCTGTACGCGCTCTTACACCTGAGCGGTGTGCTCACCTTAGAAGAACTGAAACAGTTCCGACAATGGGGCAGCCGCACGCCAGGACACCCCGAATATGGAGTGACACCGGGTGTGGAAACGACCACTGGCCCCCTGGGACAGGGGTTCGCCAACGGCGTTGGTATGGCCATAGCTGAGAGGTGGCTAGCAGAACACTTCAACCAACCTGGCTTTCCCGTGGTGGACCACTACACTTACGCAATTGTAAGCGATGGTGATCTCATGGAAGGCATATCCCATGAGGCCGCCTCTCTCGCCGGCCACCTGGGGCTCGGCAAGCTGATCTACCTCTACGATGCAAACCGCATCTCCATCGACGGTCCCACGGATCTCACCTTCACCGAGGATGTAGCGTCCCGTTTTCGAGCGTATGGGTGGCAAGTCCTCGAGGTAGACGGCCACGACCGGGAAGCGGTGGCTCAAGCCATCACAACGGCCCAAGCAGACAGGGAGCATCCCAGCCTGATCATCTGTCACACGCATATCGCTTTTGGCAGTCCCAACAAACAGGATACCGCTGCCGCCCACGGCGCTCCCCTGGGCGAGGAAGAGGTTCGACGGACCAAAGAGAACCTAGGGTGGCCTGTCACTCCACCTTTTTACGTCCCCGAAACGGTGTACGCTTACTTCCGAGAGCGAGCTCACACTTGGAAAGCAGCTCGCACCACATGGGAAGAACTCTTCAAGGCTTACACCAAGACACATCCGGAGCTGGCTGCTCAACTTCATGCTGCTTGGACAGGTCAGCTACCTGCCGGTTGGGAGGAAGTACTCCCCACCTTTACTCCGGGCACGATGATGGCGACGCGCAGCGCCTCGGGCAACGTTCTGAACGCTATCGCTGCCCGACTTCCTACCCTTATTGGTGGATCGGCGGACCTCTCGGGCTCTAACAAGACGTATCTCTCCGCTTATTCTCCTCTACAACGGCACGACTTTCAAGGCCGAAACATACACTTCGGGGTACGGGAGCACGCGATGGGCGCCATCCTGAACGGTATGGCCCTTCATGGCGGTGTCCGTCCTTACGGAGGGACCTTCCTCGTCTTTTCCGACTACATGCGCCCGGCTATCCGCATGGCCGCGTTGATGGCGCTACCGGTAATATTCGTTTTCACCCATGACAGCATCTTTGTAGGCGAGGATGGGCCCACGCACCAACCGGTAGAACATCTGCTGGCCCTGCGTGCCATTCCCAACCTGGTCGTCATCCGACCGGCTGACGCGATTGAAACGGCGGCTGCCTGGCGCGTGGCTCTGCACCGGCGCACAGGTCCCACGGCACTGGTGCTAACCCGGCAGAAGGTGCCGGTCATTGACCATCACGCGCTCAAGAGCCCGGTGGCCGTCATGCGGGGAGCATACATCTTGGCACGTGAACCTGGTAATCACCCTGACCTTATCCTTATTGCCTCCGGTTCAGAAGTAGCCCTTGCCCTAGCAGCCTGGAAACGCTTGATTGCTGACGGCGTTCAAGCTCGGGTGGTAAGCATGCCTTCATGGGAACTGTTCGCCGAGCAACCACCTGCCTATCAAGCCGAGGTACTACCCTCCACCGTCCGGGCCCGAGTAGCTATCGAAGCCGGTCTCTCGCTGGGTTGGGAACGCTATGTGGGACCAGAAGGTACCGTCATCAGTGTGGAACGGTTTGGTGCTTCGGCACCCTATCAGGTCATGGCAGAAAAGTTCGGCTTTACCGTGGACAACGTGCTCACCCACGCCTATCGTGTGCTGCAGGCCACCCATGCCCCTGCCGTGAAAATTCCCGGATAACCGGAGGGAGGTGAACTATGCGCATCTTTCTTGACACCGCCAACCTGGATGACATTCGTGAAATCGCCCGGTGGGGCATTATCTCAGGCGTCACCACCAACCCCACTCTCCTCGCACGGGAAGGGAAAAACGTGCGGGACGTGATTGTGGAGATTTGTGAGATCGTTAACGGACCGGTCAGCATGGAAGTAGTCTCCACCGACGCTGAAGGTATGGTCCGAGAAGCACGGGAGTACGTCACTTGGCATCCCAACGTGATTATCAAGATTCCCATGATCCCGGAGGGATTGGCAGCAACAGCCATCCTGGCCCGGGAAGGTATCCAGGTCAACATGACCCTGATCTTTAACCCCAACCAGGCCCTTTTCGCCGCTTTGGCCGGTGCCGCCTACGTTAGCCCATTCTTGGGACGCCTAGACGACATATCTACCGAGGGGATGGACCTAATCCGTGAAATTGTGGCCGTGTTCCGCCAGGATGCGCATCTGGACACGCAGATTTTGGCCGCGTCGCTGCGGCATCCACGGCACCTGGTAGAAGCGGCCAAGGCCGGCGCGGATGTGGCTACCTGTCCACCGGCTGTCATCCGGAAGGCGCTCAAACATCCTCTCACCGATATCGGTCTGGAACGCTTCCTGAACGACTGGCGCCAACTTGAGGCTACCCTCACACGGGAAGTAGCCCGTGTGTCGTGATACTGAACCCGACATGTGGTTATCACCCATGATGTTTACAACAAACGCAATGGTTTAACAGGAGGATGGTGACATGACGCAGAAGTTCGAGCAGCTCTATGATGCCGGGGTTAAGCCGTACAGCGAGTCGGGCTACCTGGATCTGGACTACACGCCCGGCCCTCATGATGTGCTTGCTGCCTTTCGTATCACACCCCAGCCTAACGTGTCCTGGGAGGAAGCTGCCGCTGCTGTGGCGGCGGAGTCCTCGTTTGCTACGTGGACCCAAGTGTGGTCCGACTACTTAGTGGACGGCGACCAGTATAAGGCACGCGTGTACGAGATTAAGCCCATCCCCGGACGCGATCACCAGTTCATAGCTTACATCGCCTATCCCCTCGACCTGTTCGAGGAAGGATCGCTGCCAAACCTTATGTCCTCGCTGGTGGGCAACGTGTTCGGCTTCAAACCGCTACGGGCCCTGCGCTTGGAGGACTTGTACTTCCCTCCTGCGTACTTGAAGACATTCCAAGGCCCCCCACACGGTATTCAGGTTGAGCGAGACAAGCTAAACAAATACGGCCGTCCCCTCCTCGGAGGAACCATGAAGCCCAAGTTAGGGCTATCAGCCAAAAATTACGGCCGATTGATATACGAAGCACTTCGAGGGGGACTGGACTTTACAAAAGACGACGAAAACATAACCTCCCAGCCCTTTATGCGATGGCGTGACCGATACGAGATCGTGATGGAGGCGGTTCACAAGGCCGAAGCAGAGACCGGTGAACGCAAAGGGCATTACTTAAATGTCACAGCCCACACCATGGAGGAAATTTACAAGCGCGCGGAATTCGCCAAGGAATTGGGGGCCCGCATCATTATGGTGGACTACCTGATTATCGGTTTCACCGCGTTCACCTCCTTGTCCAAGTGGTGCAGGGAAAACGGTCTACTTCTCCACGCCCACCGAGCCTTCCACTCGGTGATCGACCGCCATCCCGATCACGGCATTCACTGGCGCGTCCTGGCCAAATGGTGTCGCATCGTAGGGGCAGACCATGTCCACAATGGGACGGTGGTGGGCAAGCTGGAGGCTGATCGTGCGTCCACCATCGCCATCAACAAAATGCTCCGTGACCCTTACGTGCGCGCGGAGGACGCTCCGGGATTTCACTTCGACCAGCCATGGCTTTCCATGCCCGGCATGTTCCCTGTCGCCTCGGGAGGCATTCACGTGTGGCACATGCCCGAACTGGTGCACATCTTTGGGGACGACGTGGTGCTCCAGTTCGGCGGCGGCACTGTGGGGCATCCCTGGGGCAGCGCGGCCGGCGCTACCGCCAACCGTGTCGCGCTGGAAGCGGTGATTAAAGCCCGTAATGAGGGTCGCGACCTGCTCCGTGAAGGCCGCGATATCCTCCTAGAGGCCGCACGCCACAGTCCCGAACTGCGAGTAGCCCTGGAAACCTGGAAGGATGTCACTTTCGATTACGAAACCGTGGATAAACTAGTGACTGTGTGAACAGGAGGTGCGCTATGCCACGCCGTGCAGGAACCTTTGCCTATCTTCCCCCGTTGACTCGGGAAGAAATTGCCCGTCAGGTCAAATACATCCTCCAGCAGGGTTGGATTCCCGGCGTGGAATTCGCCCGGGAAGAGGAAGTGGATGACGACTTTCGCCATTGGTGGAAACTGCCCCTCTTTAATGCCCGGTCTGTCGAAGAGGTCATGGCCGAGGTGGAAGCCTGTCGCGAGGCCCACCCCGACTGTTACATCTTCGTCACCGGGTACAACCCCCATCAACAACACCTTAAACTGGACTTTGTCGCCTATTACCCCTCAAGTACCTCGCGCGACTGAGTCCGGAGGAACGAAAGGAGGGCATACATGGCGCGACGACCGATCATCTTAGGGGTGGTGGGAGACAGCGCGGCGGGCAAAACCACCCTTTCACGGGGTATTCGCGAGTCCATCGGTGCCGACCGAGTAACTATTATCTGCACCGACGACTATCACAAGTACAACCGCAAGCAACGTAAGGAACTGGGCATCACCGCGCTCCACCCCGATTGCAACTACATTGATATCATCGAACAACACCTGCGCTTGCTACGGGAGGGTCAGCCCATTCTCAAGCCGGTGTACAACCACAGCACGGGGGACTTCGATCCCCCAGAATACGTGCAACCTACGGAGTTCATTATCGTGGAAGGGTTACTGGCTTATCACACCCGTGCAATGCGCGAATGTTTTGACGTTAAGGTCTATCTTGACCCTCCCGAGGATCTACGGCGCATCTGGAAAATCCGGCGCGACACTGCCAAGCGCGGTTACACCGTCGAACAAGTACTAGAAGCCCTACGCAAGCGGGAACAGGATTCCGCCCAGTTCATTCGGCCGCAACGCCGGTACGCGGACATCGTGGTGCGATTTTACCCACCCGATGGTCTCTCCCCTAAGGAGGCGAACGGCCATTTGAACGTGCGTCTGGTGTTGCGGCCGACCATCCCCCACCCGGACATGACAGACCTGCTGGCATATGCCGGTTCCCCAAACCAGGGCCCCATCCGCCTGGTGCTGGGTCGGGATGAAGGCCGCCCGGTTGATTTCCTGGAAATTGACGGCAACATTGCCCCGCGACAAGCGGAAGAGCTGGAGCACCTGATTTGGGGACACATGCCCCCCGATATTCGCCTCCGCCCCGAGCGGTTGGGTATCTACATGAACGGCACACGTGAAGAACGCAGTTATCCCCTTGCTCTGGTGCAACTGTTACTCGCGTACCATATGTTCGTCGCACGGGACATGCCCCACATGGTGCGTTAAGGAGCCTATCCAACAGGGCGTGAAACGATGAACGCCACAGAACACTTGAAACAACAGGCAGCACAGTATGCCGTACGCCACTACGTCGAGGACCACATGATAGTGGGCTTGGGCACGGGCTCCACTGCCCGATACGCGCTGGAAGCTATTGCTGCACGGCGGGCCGCAGGGGAACTCCAGCATATTCTCGGTGTGCCCACCTCCCAAGCGACTGCCCGTCTGGCCCGCAAGCTGGATATCCCGTTGACTACCTTAGAAGCACACCCGGTGATCGATGTAACTATCGACGGGGCAGATGAGGTAGCTCCTGACCTAAGTCTCATCAAAGGCGGGGGTGGGGCCCTATTATGGGAAAAAATTGTTGCCCTCGCCTCTCATCGGCGGGTCATCGTCGTGGATGAGAGTAAACGGGTAGACCGCCTGGGCACTCGTATTCCATTGCCTGTAGAAGTGGTGCCTTTTGGATGGCGCACCCTGTGGCCTTTCCTGGAGGGGCTCGGGGCTATCCCCCGACTGCGAATGCGTTCACTGGAGGGTAAGGAACTCCCCTTCACCACGGATAGCGGCCATTATATCATCGACTGCGAGTTTCCCGAGGGTATTGTCGATCCTCAACCACTGGCTGAAACGCTGAAGGCCCAAGTGGGTGTGGTGGAACATGGGCTCTTCCTGAACATTGCTACCGAGGTGATAGTGGCCACATCTCAAGGGATAGAGGTGATGCGTCATGGTGAAATTAGCGCCCTCCATTCTGTCCGCTGACTTTTCCCGACTGGGCGAACAGGTGCAGGAAGCCATTGCTGCCGGGGCGGACTGGCTCCACGTCGACGTAATGGACGGCCACTTTGTGCCCAACCTGACCATTGGTCCCTTGGTGGTAGAAGCTATCCGCCCCTTGGCCCAGGCCCACAACGTTCCCCTGGACGTACACCTGATGATCGAAACACCGGAACGATACATTCAAGCCTTCGCACAAGCGGGTGCGAACATTTTGACCGTACAAGTCGAGGCATGCGTCCACCTGCATCGCACGGTGCAAGCCATCAAAGAGGCCGGCATGCAGGCAGGTGTTGCCCTGAACCCCGCTACCCCCCTGATAGCCGTGGAGGAGATCCTTCCGTTTATTGACGTCCTCCTCATCATGTCGGTAAATCCGGGATTTGGGGGCCAGACATACATTCCTACCAGTACCGCGAAGATCGCTCGGGCGCGCGCGATGATCGACCGACAGGGGCTTGCCGTGGAGTTGGAAGTGGATGGCGGAGTAAAAGCACACAACGCTGCTCAGATAGCACGGGCCGGGGCAACGGTACTGGTGGCAGGCTCGGCCATCTTCAACAAGGAACGCTCCGTTGCCGAGAACATGACAGCAATTCGTCAAGCCCTGGCCGAGGTAGACAGCCGTATCCTGAACCTCTGATCACCAATACACTCCTCAAATAATGGTCATAAAGACCGCACCATGTACAATTCCCTCAACTCAAAGCCTAGGCGCCGGTAATAATTGCGCGTCCCAATCGCTGCGATAACGCCTATCTCCCGGTAGCCCGCTTCCCGAGCAATGGCCATGGCCTGTGCGATCAAGCGGCGCCCTAGCCCACTGTGCTGGGCCTCTCCTTCCCCATCCGTCCCCAGGGGCAAGGCTGGCCCATACACGTGGACCTCACGGATCATAGCCGCGTGACGGATTTCTTCCACAGGCACCACGTCTGGCGTCTGGGGAAGGGCCAACCGCAAAAAACCGGCTATTCGATTCTCGGGGGTCACAAAGGAAAGGAAGTATTCTCGCGTCACATCCGTCTCATACGTGAGAACATCCAACCGCAACGTCGCGGGATCCACCCGCTGATGACGTATCTCCCGACATCGAATACATTGACACTGCATGCCTCGTTCGGCCATGTAAGCATGAACCAATTGTCGCAAATTGGTTTTCTTGTTCCCTGCCACAATGTGAGGCGTTGGAATGTCTCGAAATACCCGGTTAATGCGACAATAACGGGGGACCTGTGTCTTGCACCGCGCGATGAGGTCAACCAAGACCTGTTCCTCATAGGGTTGATACTTGCCCTCCAGCCAATACTGATACAGTTCGGTGTTTTCCAGCAGCGAAGTGGGATAAATTTTCAACTCGTCCGGACGGATGGCCGGGTCCTTCCAGAGGCGGAGGAAGTCTTCATAGTCGGATGCGGGAGTCGCACCGTACAGGTTGGCCATCCAGTGGACCACGATCTTAAACCCTGCAGCTCGCAGAAGCCGAATCGCTCGTCGAGTATCTTCAACCGTGTGCCCTCGCTTGTTCAGGGCCAATATGCGATCATCCAGGCTCTGCAACCCAAGTTGTACCTTGGTTACTCCCAAACGACGCAACCGTACAATCTCGCGAGGGGAGATAGCATCCGGACGGGTTTCAATAACCAGACCCACATTGCGATGGGGTGCTGTCTCGTTTAGGCGTTGGGCTTCCTCGAGGGAAGCCGCTTCCACCCCGTTCATGGCATCAAAGCACCGCTTGATAAACCATTCCTGATAATCTCGCGGATACGCAGACCACGTCCCCCCGAGGATAAGCAATTCCACCTTGCTGGCATCATGCCCTATCGCCTCGAAAGCACGAATACGGCTTAGAGTTTGTCGATAGGGGTCGAACTCGTTCTGAAGGGCCCGCTGGGCACCCGGTTCATCAGGGACATAACTCTTGGGCATGTTAATAAACGTCGGGCAAAAAATGCACTTGCCCGGACAAGGGTACGGCTTGGTGAGGACGGTCACTGGTGCAACACCTGAGCTGGTACGTACCGGCTTGCGTTGCAAGCGCCGGAGGAACTCTCGGTCAAAGGGCAAGGCTCCTTCAGCGACCAATGCCCGATATCCACTCACAACCTCCGTTTTACTAGGCACATATCCGGTATGTCGAGCATACCGGCGGGCCACGCGAGCATATACATCAGAGCCAGATGCGTCCCCTTCTTCCCAGGCCGCACGCAGTACCTCTAACAAGAGCGCTTTGTTCAACACTACCGTGCGTTCTACTCGCTCGCGCGAGGACCAGCTCAGCACCTCCATAATATACGTCTCTCCCGTTCTCCCAATCGGTCTCCTCAACCCCTCGCTCTGGTCTTCACCTTCCTCCCCTGACTGACAATAAATAATATCCGGGATTCCTCTAAAAGGAAAACGCGGAGAAGGACTAAACTCGGTGCGTTTTTACCTTTCGTAAAGCTATTCTGTTTGGCTTCTGCTAGGCAGGCCATGTAAACTGTCTTTGGCGGCATTGAAATCGCCGCCCGAGCAAAGGGAACCGTTCTGGCCTTATCAGCGGACGGAGGAGGCATCAATGTGGCAGGATGACAGCGTGGTCATTGCCGGTGCGGCCCGTACGCCTATTGGCCGCTTTCTGCGCTCCCTCAGCTCCCTACACGTGACCGATTTGGGGGCTACGGCCATTAGAGCAGCGGTTGAACGGGCGGGCATTGAACCTCACCTCATCGATGAGGTCATTATGGGCAACGTGGTCCAGGCTGGCGCGGGCATGGCGCCGGCCCGCAACGCGGCCTTGAAGGCCGGCCTGCCCCCTTCAGTAGGCGCGGTTACCATCAATAAAGTGTGTGGTTCCGGCCTAAAAGCCGTTATGATGGCCGCGAATGCCATTCGCAGTAGCCAGGGTGATATTTACGTGGTGGGCGGTATGGAGAGCATGAGCCAGGGGCCGTATCTCATCCCCAAGGCCCGAACAGGATACCGCATGGGCCATGGAGAGCTGCTTGATGCAACGGTCCACGATGGTCTGTGGAGCGCGTGGGAGAACCTGCACATGGGGCAGGCAGCAGAATGGATTGCGGCCAAGTACGGTATTTCCAGGGAAGAACAAGACGCCTTTGCCCTGGAAAGCCACGCCCGTGCTGTCGCTGCCCTGCGCGCGTGTCGATTTCAGGAGGAAACGGTGCCCGTGATCATTCCCCAGAAAGAAGGCACGTCCCTCACCGTGGACACTGATGAATGCCCTCGACCGGACACATCTCTGGCCAAATTGGCCAGTCTTCCCCCGGCATTTCAGGAAGACGGCACCGTTACTGCAGGTAACGCTCCCCCCCTCAGCGACGGTGCTGCCGCGCTGGTGGTAATGAGTGGCCGCACAGCCCGGGTGTTAGGCGTTACTCCCCTAGCCCGCATTCTCGGTTACACCCAGGCAGCTGTGGAGCCCATCGCTCTCTTTACGGCACCGGTTTACGCGATTCGCCGTTTATGGGACCGCCTGGACATGGATCGAGAGGCATTTGACCTCTACGAGATCAACGAAGCTTTCGCAGCCCAGATGTTGGCAAACCTGCGCGAGCTGGAACTGGACCCCCGTCGAGTTAACGTCAACGGAGGTGCCATCGCCTTAGGCCACCCTATCGGTGCCAGCGGAGCACGCATCCTGGTAACCCTGGTCCATGCCCTCCGGCAGAGAGGATTACGCCGGGGCATTGCAGCCCTCTGTCTCGGGGAGGGCGAAGCGGTTGCCCTTGCTATAGAAATCATACATTAAGGCCCTTGGGAGGAAAACACCATGGCGCAACCAGGCCGCCTTGAAGGCAAAGTGGCCATCATTACCGGTGCAGCTCGAGGCATTGGTCTCGCGACAGCCCGCATCTTCGCCCGTGAGGGCGCGCGGGTCGTCCTGGCAGATATCAATGCAGCCGACGGGGAAGCAGCCGCTGCGGAAATCCGCCAAAACGGCGGAGAAGCCCTTTTCATTCCCGTAGATGTCACCAATCCTACCCTGGTCCAGAAAATGGTCAACCAGGTTATGGAGACTTATGGCCGTATCGACATTCTGGTCAACAACGCAGGAGTGTTGCGCGATCGCACTTTACTGAAGATGAGCGACGAGGAATTTGACTTCGTTATCAACGTGAACCTAAAAGGGGTTTACTACTGTACCCGCGCTGTAGCACCCATTATGGTGGTTCAGCGCAGTGGAGTTATCCTGAACGCTTCTTCCGTGGTGGCCCTGTACGGTAACTTCGGCCAGACCAACTATGTAGCTGCAAAGGCCGCGGTGCTTGGCATGACTCGCGTGTGGGCCCGTGAACTGGGCCCCAAAGGGGTCCGGGTCAATGCGGTCGCTCCTGGATTCATTCGCACAGAGATGACCGCAAACCTTCCTCAGGAAGTTGTCCAAATGGTCATAGAACGTACCCCGCTGCGCACCTGGGGTACACCGGAAGATGTGGCTTACGCTTACCTGTACCTCGCCTCTGACGAAGCCCGATTTGTCAACGGCGCCGTGTTAAGCGTGGACGGCGGGGTTGTGGTATGATGGTTTCGCGATAACACTTGCGGGGGCATGGGAGGCGCTATGCAACGGTTAACGTTTGCAGAAATTGAAGCCATGCGCAAAGGCGCGCGGATGGCGGTCCAGGTGTGCATGCACGTTCGATCCGATGACCGGGTGGCTATTTTGGCCGACCACGAAGCCGCTCCCATTGCCCGTCTTCTGGAGGAAGAAGCTTCCAACGCGCACGCTTCCACCCAGGTCTTTTGCCTGGAAACCTATGGCCGACGCCCCATCCGTACCATGCCGAATACCTTACGTCAGGCCCTCCGCACGTTTCGCCCCACCGTCACCTTCTTTGTGGCCTCTGCCCAAGAGGGAGAAGTACCGTTTCGCATTGAGCTTCTGCGCTTTCTAACCCAGGAGCTGCGCGCGCGCCATGCCCATATGGTGGGCATCACGCCTGCCATCATGCGCGATGGGATGGCCGTGGATTACCGCAAGGTGGCTCAAGTCACCCACGCGGTGTACGAGTATGTACGCCGGGCGCAAGAGATCCGCGTGACATCCCCCGATGGCACAGACCTCGTTGCCCGCTTTCACCCCGAGTGGCGGTGGGTTCTATCCCCCGGCATCTATCGCTCTCCCGGGGAATGGGGCAACCTTCCGGATGGAGAGACCTACACTGCTCCTCTCTCCGTAGATGGGACACTGGTGGCCCGCGTTGTAGGGGACTATTTCAGCGAGCGCTATGGGTACCTCGAGGATCCTCTGCGGGCTATCGTCCAAGATGGCCGGCTGGTTCGGGTTGAAGGGCCTGCACCTTTGTGTGACGAATTCTTGGCATATACCCGTAACGCTGAAAATGGAGACCGGGTAGGTGAATTTGCGATTGGAACAAACATCGGCCTAAAACAACTTATAGGCAATCTCCTTCAAGACGAGAAGTTTCCCGGCGTCCACATCGCCTTCGGGAACCCGTACCCCGAGGCGACAGGGGCAAACTGGTCCTCACCCGTGCATGTGGACCTGGTTAGCCCCCACACCACCATTATGGTGGATGGGGAAATCATCATGGAAAAGGGCGAGTTCAACTTTGACGCGCTCCAGTTGGATCCACACATGGAATAAGAGCACATGGTAAGACACCTGGTACTATTTGACATTGATGGCACATTGCTCCACACCCACGGCGCCGGTCGCCGTGCGATGCGTCGCGCGCTGGTGGCCATTTACGGCACGGCTGGCCCCATCGATCACTACAATATGGCCGGCAAAACCGATCGCCTCATCATCCACGACTTACTTAGCGTTGAAGGGGTTCCGCTTTCCATCATTGCAGAACGTTTTCCCATGTACACAGAAGCTTATACCGAAGCCCTGGAGCAAGAACTCCGGCAGCACCCCCCAGAAATTCTGCCCGGTGTACCCCATTTGCTGAACCGCTTACGCCAGCGTGCGGATGTGGTGCTCGGCCTGCTCACGGGCAACTTGGTGCCAGGCGCCCGCCTGAAACTGCAATACGCGGGGTTGAACCCGGATATCTTTGTCATCGGTGCCTTTGGCAGTGATGCCTTATCGCGGGACGCGTTGCCGCCCATTGCTCTGCACCGGGCTCGTCAACACGTGGGCCACGCGTTTACCGGCCGCACGGTCGTTATTGTGGGGGATACTCCGCTGGACATTTTGTGTGGGCGCGCTGTGGGGGCCAAAAGTGTGGCCGTAGCTACCGGACCTTACTCCGGAGATGAACTGCAAGCGTTTACCCCGGATGTGATCCTCCCCAACCTGGCCAACGTAGAACGTGCAGAGCACGCCATTCTGAATGGCCGTCCGTAGCGCTGGGAGACGGACAGGGAACGGTGAAACTTCGCATGAACCTGTATCGTCGCCAAAAATCGGATATGAGAGTGGACGAACGTCTGATACACGCTGCTCGCCTGTTGGCCCATGCCCGTCACGCCATTGCCCTCACCGGTGCGGGCATCAGCACGCCCAGTGGTATCCCGGACTTTCGCTCGCCAGGCAAAGGTTTGTGGGAATTCACCGACCCTGCCGAAGTGGCCAGCATTTGGGCGTATCGCCGTCAGCCTGAACGCTTTTACCATTGGATTCGCCCTTTAATGAAGGCCCTGCGCGAGGCCCGGCCTAACCCGGCTCACCACGCGCTCGCCCGACTGGAAGCGATGGGTGTCATTCAATGGGTCATCACCCAGAACATCGACGCCCTTCACCAGAAAGCCGGCAGTCGTCGTGTCATCGAAGTACACGGTCACACGCGCACAGCCACCTGTCTTGCTTGTGGCCATCAGGAACCCACCGACCCACTGTGGGAACAAGTGCTGCAAGGAGAACTGCCTCCGCCATGTCCGCGCTGTGGGGGCTTGCTCAAACCGGATGTAGTGCTGTTTGGCGAGATGCTGCCGGCCGAGGCTTTAACACGCGCCCAAGAGTTGGCCTTGGCGGCAGACGTCATGCTGGTGGTAGGATCCTCCCTGGAAGTGATGCCTGCAGCTGACCTGCCCCGCCTTACACTCCGCAGTGGGGGAAAGGTCATTATCGTGAACCTGGGAGGGACGACGATCGATCACCTGGCCCACGTGGTCTTGCGGGGAGATGTCGCTACCCTACTGCCTCGCCTGGCCGATGAAGTGGCCTTGCTGCGTGACCATTCTCCTCCACCTAAATGAAGCAGTAGCGCGTTCCACACGCCAACATTGGTAAAATCCTCCCGGGATGGATAGAATCGAACGTAATTCCCTATCCGATAACGTGGTGTGCGTGCTGAAAACGAGGAAACGGTGGCACAGGATATAACCGTTGAAACCAAAACACCCAGTCTGCGACGCTGGCAATTCTGGCTAGGACTTGCTATCAGCGTGGCGTTTTTGTATCCGGTCTTACGGGGCCTTCACCTGGACCAGGTGTGGGCATACTTGCAGCGCGCCACGTACGTGTGGATAGTGCCAGGCGTGCTGGTCTACTTCGTGGGGGTGTGGTTACGCACGTGGCGATGGCATTACATGCTACGTCCGATAAAACACGTTTCCTTGCGCGTGTTGTTTCCTGTCGTGTGTATCGGGTATTTTGGCAACAACGTGTACCCGGCCCGAGCCGGAGAAGTGTTGCGGGCTTATGTACTTAAACGCCGTGCCGATGTTCCCATGAGCGCGTCGTTAGCTACTGTGCTGGTAGAGCGAATTTTCGACGGCCTGGTTATGCTGTTATTCGTGTTCCTAGCGCTGCCTTTCGCGCCCGCCCTGGCCGGCTACCGCCAATTTGTCACGCTGATCAGCCTGGCGTTTTTTGCCGTGCTGGGGCTTTTCTTCTGGGCTGCTTTTCAACCCGATCGGGTGCGCCAACTGTACGCTTTTGGCGCCCAGCGGTTACTCCCGGCCAAGATACGCCCCCGAGTGGATGACATGGTAGAGCGCTTCCTTGACGGTTTGCGCTTTCTTGCCCGCCCGCAAGATGTGCTAATGACATTTCTCACCTCGGTGCTCATCTGGTTAGCAGAGACGGTAAAGTACTGGTTTGTAATGTACGCGTTTCACTTCTGGGTACCTTTTATTGTGCTCATGCTAATGAACGGCATTGTCAACTTGGCAACGACATTACCCGCAGCTCCAGGGTATGTGGGTACCTTTGACACACCGGGAATTGCCGTGCTGGTTGCATTTGGTGTCGATCCCAACTTAGCCGCCGGATATACCCTGGTGCTCCACGCGGCCCTCTGGCTGCCCATCACCCTCTTAGGTGCATTTTACCTGTGGCGCGAACACGCCCGATGGTCAGAGACCTCCACGCCACCAGCACAGCCGGAGGCATCCGCGGTCGAGGGTGGATAAGGCCCCACCTTTCACGCAGGGAGGAGGACAGAAACCATGAAAAGCATTGCCGTCATCGGCGCAGGATACGTCGGCCTGGTAACCGGCACCTGTCTGGCCGATCTGGGGAACCGAGTTATTATCCTGGACATTGATGAGCGCAAAATTACCCTGTTGAAGGAAGGACAGGTGCCTATCTTCGAGCCAGGCCTGGAAGAGCTGATTCGCCGTAACGTGAACGCGAACCGCCTCGCGTTCACCACCTCATACCCGGACGCACTCCACCAGGTGGACTTTGTGTTCATCGCGGTGGGCACACCGGAAGGGGTCGACGGCGAAGCTGACCTCCGTTACGTGCGCATGGCCGCGCGCAGCATCGCCGAGGCAATGGACCATCCCCTCATTATTGTGAACAAAAGCACCGTACCTGTAGGCACCGGCGACTTTGTGGCAGACATTGTCCGTAAGTACCAGAAAAAACCCATCCCCTTCGCCGTGGTCAGCAACCCGGAATTTCTTCGCGAAGGTTCGGCCGTCCAAGATTTCTTCAACCCGGATCGCATCGTACTGGGGAGTACCGATCCGGAAGCGGCGGAAAAGGTGGCTCAGCTCTACTTGCCCTTGCGAGCCCCAATCATGATCACTGACCTGCGTACTGCTGAGATGATCAAATACGCCTCCAACGCGTTTTTGGCCACCCGCATCTCCTTCATTAACGAGATCGCGGCTATCTGTGAACGCGTGGGCGCGGACGTCAAAGAGGTTGCCCGGGGCATGGGATACGACAAACGCATTGGTCACTACTTCTTGGACGCGGGCATCGGCTTCGGAGGCTCCTGTTTCCCCAAGGACGTGAAAGCTCTGGAGCACATGGCCTTAGTACACGGTGCACATCCTCAACTGCTACGAGCGGTTATGGAGATCAATCGAGATCAACGGCGACGGGTAATCGTCAAACTCCGGGAATTGTTGGCCGACAACTTGCGTGATAAAATCATTGGCTTGCTGGGTTTGGCCTTCAAGCCCAACACAGATGACATGCGTGAGGCCCCATCGGTAGATTTATATCACATGCTAGTAAACGAAGGGGCAATTGTAAGGGGCTATGACCCGGTAGCGATGCACAACGCCCGTCGTCTGCTACCTGAACTCCAACTGGCCGAAGATCCGTACGACTTAGCTACAGGGGCCGACGCGCTGGTCATCGTGACCGAATGGAATGAATTCAAACACCTAGACCTGAGGCGCATCAAAACCCTGATGCGGGGAGACGTCATCATTGACGGCCGAAACATCTACGATCCAGAATACGTGCGGCAATTAGGTTTCCGCTATCGCGGCATGGGGCGCGGATATCCGGTCAGCAATGAAGGTCCTTCCGGCAACGGCCAAGACGAGAACACATCATGATGTCATTGTCAGCCAACACGCAAACATCGATGGGACAGGGCCCATGAACAGGAAACAGCAATCAATTCCCACACAACTCGCACCGGCATTGGCTGAATCCCAAACCGTGACCCGAGTGCAGCTGGACAATGGGCTGACCGTGGTGTTGCGGGAGATGCACACGGCGCCAGTGGTCAGCGTGTGGATGTGGTACCGGGTCGGCAGCCGCAATGAACGCCCCGGTTATACCGGTATATCCCATTGGGTGGAACACATGCTCTTTAAGGGCACACCTAAATACCCACCCGGCTCCTACGATCGCCTTATCTCCCGGGAAGGGGGTGTGTTCAACGCGATGACCTGGCTGGATTATACCGCGTACTTTACCACTCTCCCCGCAGCCAAGGTAGACCTTCCCCTCGACATCGAGGCGGATCGGATGGTGAATTGCCTCTTTGCGCCGGAAGAAGTGGAACGAGAACGGACCGTTATCCTCTCCGAACGGAGCATGTATGAAAACCGTCCCACCTTTGTTCTATCCGAAGAGGTGCAGTCCACGGCCATCAAAGTCCATCCCTATCACCACGAAACCATCGGCTGGCCAACAGACCTTCGCACCATATCTCGCGATGACCTTTACAACCACTATCGCGCCTACTACAGCCCCAACAATGCCGTGCTCGTTGTGGCGGGCGCGTTCCACACCGAAACGATGCTGGAAAAGGTGAAAACCTACTTTGCCTCCATCGAACCACGCCAAGTCCCTCAGCAACCGATTCCCGCCGAGCCCCCACAACGGGGTGAACGTCGTGTCATTGTACGAGGCGCGGGCGACACGGCTTACCTTCAGGTGGCATTCCACGCGGTGGCCGCCACACACCCGGATTTCTTCCCCATGGTGGTGCTGGACGCCGTCCTGGGAGGTGCTAAATCTTTCGGTGGGGGTGGCGCTTCCAACCGCAGTTCTCGCCTTTACAGGGCCCTCGTGATGAGCGGTGTGGCTGCGGATGCGGATTGCTGGATAGGCCCTACCATCGACCCTTATCTCTGGTGGTTCGACCTAACCCTCAACGAAGGCCAGCCCTTGGAAAAGGGAGAAGCTATGTTGTGGCAAGAAATCGAACGGCTGCAGAACGAACCGATCACGCCAGAAGAGCTCACCAAAGCCATCAAACAGGTACGGGCCCACTTCATTTACGGAGCGGAGAGCATCACCAACCAGGCACGCTGGCTGGGATTTGCCGAAGTGGTGACTTCCCCCAAGTGGTTGGCCGAATACTTGGACCGGGTAGCAGCCGTCACGCGGGAGGAAGTCCAACGCATTGCTCAGACATACCTGCGAAGAGACCAAGCTACCGTGGGGTGGTACATACCCACCGGTCAGAACACTTCTCCCATCGTGGAGCATAACGGAGGGAAGGACACGCCATGACCTCACCCAACACCCCACAACGCCATCCTATGCCCAGTCCAGACACCATCGTCACCCATACGTTGCCCAACGGCCTCCGCATCTACGTGTACGAAAATCCCACGGTGCCCGCCGTCGTTGTCGACGGGGCTCTGCCCTTTGGCAGTGTGTATGAGCCACCTGAACTCAACGGCCTGGCGGCACTTACTGCGGCAATGCTTCGGCGAGGGACACGCACCCACTCCTTCGACACGTTGAACGAAACGTTGGACGCCTTAGGAGCCTCCATAGAACTCACCGGCGGACGCCACGCCCTGGACATTTACATCCAATGTCTAAGCGAAGACCTTTCGTACATGTTGGAGTTGACAGCCCAGATGCTGCGTGAGCCGCGCTTCCCCCCAGATGAATTTGAACGCCTAAAACAACAAACCCTGACCCGCATTCAGGAACGCTACAATGACACCCGGGCTATGGCATTTCTTGCCTTCCGCCGTCTGTTATACGGTGATCACCCGTACGGCCGGCCTGTTACCGGCGAAAAGGACACGGTATCACGCGTCACCTTAGAACATGTGCGGGCCTTCTACCGCCAACACCTGACCCCTCAAGGCGGACAGCTTGTCATTGTGGGGGATGTCCGAGCCGAGGCCGTTATTCAACGGGTGACGGAGGTGCTCGGTGATTGGCATGGCCCGAATCTGGACACGTCCTTGCCCCCTGTAGAACGACCAAAAGCCATGCGCGCGGCTCACATCCCCATGGAGGACAAAAGTCAGACAGACATTGTATTAGGCTGGTTGAGCCTGCCCCGCAATCATCCCGACTGGACCCCCCTGGTAGTGGCCAATACCCTTTGGGGGCAATTCGGCATGGGAGGACGCATTGGGGACAGAGTCCGTGAAAAGGAGGGCATGGCCTATTACGCGTATAGCACACTGGAGGGTAACTTTGCCCCAGGGATGTGGGCAGCCGCTGCGGGCGTAGCTCCCGAAAACGTCACCCAGACCATATCTATCCTCCTGGAAGAGGCGCGGCGGCTCCGGGAAGAACCGGTCACAGCGGACGAACTAGAGGAAGTACAATCTTTCCTCGTCGGCTCATTACCGGTGCGCCTGGAGACCAATGAAGGACTGGCCTCGGTGATCGGTGACATGGCGTGGTATAATCTCGGTCTGGATTACCTCCTGACCTACGAGGCGCGAGTACGGAACGTCACAGCAGCAGACATTCAACGGGTCGCTCATATGTACATGGATCCCGACAATTATGTGTTGGCTACAGCAGGCCCACAAGCGGAAGTGACACCTGTCCAAGAAGCGCAGGTTCCCTAGCCCGTTCCCTGTCGGCCAAGGTTAACAAGTCCCAATGTGCCCAAAATTCATGCAGTACGTGGTCAAGAGGAGGAGAAGCAAGGAGCGGGGAACATGTACATACAGATCGGCGTTGATCTTATCGGTGTCACACGCGTGCAAAAGGCCGTCGATCGTTGGGGAGAGCGTTTCCTTTCACGAGTATTCACCGAACGAGAACGTCAAGATTGTAACGACCGTATTCAGTCCTTGGCTGCACGTTTTGCCGCCAAGGAAGCTGTGCTAAAAGTACTGGGCACGGGACTGACTAACGGTATATGTTGGCGAGATGTGGAAATTCGCAGCACCCGAAATGGACCGCGGGTTGTCCTTTACGGCAAGGCCCAACACCGGGCTTCCGAACTCCATTTAACCGGGTGGAGCCTTAGCATTACCCACAGTGATGGGATAGCCGTTGCGATCGCCGTAGGGTATGGAGAGAGCAATGTCTTGCTTCAACCGATCTACCATGAGAGTAGCCGTAGGGATGGTCATTGGCCTGATGATGGGCAGCTTCCTGCTGGTGCTGACAGCCCATCCCGGGAGCACGCAGGATGATGCCCGCCTCACTTCCACCCCTGCCGTCCTTACTTCGCCCTACCCATCCCTCGGTCTGCCTTACCCGATCCCAACGGCTGGCCCACTATCGGCGGAGACAGACACATACGCCCTGTTCCTGGCCCGTGCCCTCTACGCGCCGGACACGCTGCCACCTGTCGTACGCGCGCAATACTTCCCCCAGAAGGACGCTACCCTCTATGTGCTCCAACTGCAACGCTTGTGGCCTCTCCTCTCTCCGGAAGTTCGGCAAACCATCAACCGACTAAAAACCCAACAGCAGGATCAAAATGTATGTCGCACCACCCTTAGCGGTCCCACCGAAGTGTATACTACCCCCCACTTTGTGATTTACTACACCCTTCAGGGCTCAGATCAGGTCCCGTCGCAAGACACCGATGACAACGGAGTGCCCGATTATGTAGAAAACGTAGGCCGTGCCTTCGAGCGTTCGTGGGAGGTTATCATCGAGACACAAGGTTGGACCCCACCCCCGCTCGAAACGAATGCCCAGCAATATCCCGTGTACCTCCTGAATTTTCTCTACTACGGGGTTACCTGTGCTGACCGGGTCATCGGCGATAACCCCAACAGCGTGAACCGAGTAGAACGATATGCAGCCCTCAGTCACATCGCCCTGGAGAATGACTACATTGGCTTCCAAGGCGTAGCTTCTGATCTTCTGCAGGTTAGTGCAGCCCACGAATTCTTGCACGCCGTGCAGTTCGGCTACGACGCCAGTGAGGATCCCTTCGACGCAGCCTGGTTATATGAGGGCACAGCCACCTGGGTAGAAGACGAAGTGTTCGACGAAATCAACGACAACTGGCGATATCTCAAAACCTTTTTTGAAACCCCCGATCTCTGCCTTTCATATTATAGCTCTTCACTAAACACTCGCATTTACGGCACATGGATTTTTTTTAGATATCTTTCAGAACACGCAGGAGGAGCCCAGCAAATACGTGCGATTTGGGAAGCGACCGTTGAAGAGAACAATGTACAGGCCCTAATCACGGCGTTGCGCGCGAGCGGCCGCTCACTCCCCGACATTTATACAGACTTCGCAACAGCGCTTGCGCTGCAGCAACCATGTACCGGTGGCAACACCCCCTATTGCTGGGAAGAAGCGCCATTTCCCGCTACAGTCCGTACCGAGCCCACGCTCATATGGCGCGATCAACCCATGGTCTTGGTGCCGCCCACCGGCGTGCAGGCTTTGGGTTGGGACGTCTGGCCTCTAGAATGGGATACACAGGCTCCCCTTCGTCTGAGCAGCATCTTTGACCGTCCTGACCTTTACCGCTTGCGTGTGATCCAGAACACGTCTCCTATCACCTTTACGGACGTGTGGACCAACGGTGTGACCCTCACACAGCTCCTGACACCGACGACCAGCAACGCCACCGTGCTTGTGCTTAACTTAGGGATTCCGACCGGAGCCACCTGCTCTTACCGTACCTATGAGTTACAGCTACAAACTCGTGAAAGCACGCCCTCTCCTACGCCCACGGCCAGCACCTCACCGACGCCCACGCCGTCCCCTACTCCTTCGCCCACACCCACTCCGATGCCCACAGCTACCCCAACGCCAACGCCACCTCCCACCCCAACACCGGTTCCGTGGCCTACGCCCATTTGTGAGGAAATCCTGCGTGATGGCGGCTTCGAAGACCCCTCGGCTGATGCGTGGGTCAGCTCACCTGGAGGGGTCATTTACAGTGACACAAGTGGCGCCCAAGTGCGTTCAGGCACCCGCAGCGCCTGGTTCGGCGGCTACGCACAGGCCCGTGATTGGCTATACCAGGAGATCACCCTGCCCGAACAGGCCGACAGCCTACGCCTCTCCTTCTGGGTCTTCATCCAGGGCGCCAACACTCCCTCTCCGGCCCACTTCCTTACCGTTCGATGGCAGCAACCGGACGGCACGTCGGTATTCACCGTGATTACATTGCACAACTTGAGTCAGCCTCAATGGCAATGGCGCCAAGTTCAGGTGGACGTGACCGGTCTGAGAGGACGGACACTCCGGCTTTACTTCGAGGGTACCACCACCGACACGTGGAGTAACTTCTTTGTGGACGATGTCTCCCTACAAGCATGTACCCGTTCGCCGCTGGTGTGGAATGGCGGGTTTGAGCAGGGTACAGAAGGCTGGGAGATAGGTGGCGATCAACCTGTTGCTGTGGTCACAGATACAGTACGTGCCGGTACAAACGCTCTTCGTCTGGGTGAGCCTGTCTCCGCCACCGTACAGACCTCTCGCGAAGGATGGGCTGCTCAAACGGTGGTGGTACCGGCAGCGATGGCATCGCCCCAAGTACAGTACTGGTATCGGTTTTTCACCAACGATGTGGAAGGGTACAACGCGTTTCGAGTTGAAGTGTGGGATGAAACCAACACCCAACGGCTTCTAATCCTAAATGAGGTCGGATATCCTGGTCAGTTTGCCCCACCACCCGGCACAGATTTCGGTTGGCAAAAGGCCACACACGACCTTAGCCTGTTTCAAGGACGCCGCGTTACCCTGCGCTTCCTCAACCTCAACAAGCACCCAGGTATGTCCTGGGGCTCCTGGGTATACATTGACGAGGTGGCTATCGTAGATCCTGTGCTACGGGGTGGGCAACGCGCCTGGATGCCGTACTTGGGTTACCGGGGCAAGCTTACCCCTTCCATGTCCCTTGCCCGAGCGTCGGTTTCGCCCCGGGCGTCAAAATTACGCCCCTCCAAACGAGGGCAACATCACATCCCATGAAGCAACGCCAGCGGCTTCGAACAGAGGTCAGCCTTGGGGGGTATCCAAGACGCTGCGTCAATACCCCCCAAGGCTGACCGAATCCTCTCCGAAAGGCGCTATTAACGCCGAATGACCTCCACAAAATGGATCCACTCATTTCCATCGTTGTTACTGCTAATGTAGAAGTCCGCGCCACCGGTACCGTCCGGCAAACTGTTATCAAAGCGAGCATTGGTGAGGGTAACGGTCACCGTCTTCCACTGTCGCGTATTCTGTTTACGCACCTGTATCGCTTCCACCACCTGCCCATTGGCATTACGGTAGTACAGGCTCCAGGTATCCGTACCATAATCCCAGTACGTGACCTTCACAGTCGCAGAGCGCACTCCACTCAGGTAGCGGCTACTCACGTCAAAGAACATGTAGGGATTGCCCGTTGCTTCGTCTGTGCGGCGTACAGTCCATCCTTCCTTGCCCTTGGGTAATGCCGGATTATAGGGCCGTGTGTTGTTCCCCATCCGTTGCACCGAGGGGTCATTGGTTTCAGGTACTGTGCGCCCACCGGGCAAGTCGTTACGTTGATCCATGAAGAACCCGTAATTTCCCCACTGAGGATTCTGGTGTGGGGGTGCGTTGTTCATGCCCACACACCGCAGCGGGTAGAAGGGGTCGCGGTGCTCCCGTAGCGCCACCCACGCGCTGGGAGTGGTCTCTTCCGTCACCCCCATGTACTGTGCTGCCCATTTGAAGGGGGCAATCAAGTTCTCTCGTGGGGCTCCCGAGGAAGTCCGCATGAGCTGGGCGACCACCCGTAGGTATACCGGGTGCTTGTTTAAGGTGTTATATACACCCCACCAAATCAGCTCAGGCGTGCACGTTTGGTGCTCATAAGCTTCCCAAGCTGTGGGGATAACTCGCCAGTATACCAGTGGGAAGTCATACCACGAACACATAGGGCATGCCCCCGAGTTAATGTACAAGACGCCTTCGCCATCGGGATACATGAGGTTCAACGATAACCCTACCCCGCGGGCAATGGCGTAATTGCTGATCTCACGACGCTCCCACGCGTTGAAGGTGACAGGTCCTGTCTGTTGTAGCAAAGGTTTAAGCAGACGCCCTCTGTTATCTGAGAAGGCCTCTACATACCAGTCGGTCACCTTGTTAACGAACTCCACCCAGCGAACACTGGTCAACCCTGCTTGTTTCAGCACGTTCAGGTCACCCGGATCGGCAGCTGCCCGGGTTTCACCGTAAATACCGGTGCCGATAGCGATGTATTCCAGTCGGGGGTCGTTCTTATAGCGGGCGCCCAGCGCGTAGATGAGGGCGCGATATCGTTCTTGCAGCCGTGGGCTTAAGTAGTTAGGCACGGCCTTCCAGGTACGGCCGGTTTGCGGACAGGTGTACCCCAAATTGCGCTTGATAACAGCCTGTGGATCGTTGACGATGTAATCTGGCAACGCCCGATCTCCGTTGCACCCTCCGTCCAACAGGACTATAAAGAGTGCCCCCTTCAGCCCCCGCGCAGCCAGTCGGTTCAACCACCGGTCAATCACTTCAAAAGTGTACCGTCCTTCCTCATTTTCCAGCTGTTTCCAGTGGAAGGAGGCGAGGGTTCCCACGGTGCCAAAGGTTTTAGGATCGTGCCCTACATAATCGTAAGCCATGTAGATGCCCGGTGCACGTACCGCCTCCCAACCATCAGCCCCTGGTGTGATGGCCGGTGTAGGCACGGGAGTGGGCGAAGGTGGTGGCGGCAACGGCGTAGGTGTAGGCGGGAGTGTTCCTCCGCCAGCCCGTGTAGGCGTCGGAGTGGGCGTCGGCAGTGGAGGCTGGCCGGGAGGAGGCGTAGGTGGTGGCCCACTCCCTTCCGGCGCACGGTACGTGATATCTAATGCCGGCCGCAGGCTTACTGCCGGATACTCACTGCTCAAAAAGTTGTGTTGCACTTGTGGCCCATTGTTGTACCGGAACCCCTGAATCACCAGTCCGTAATTCTCATCCGGGTTCGCCAACCAATAAGCAACCGCGCTCGTCACATCCAACGTCACCCACGTGTACGTGCGATCAAAGACCACCTCTCCTACGGGTACCGGATCCCTGTCCTTGGAACCAAACGCGCCCGGCTGTTCCCACGGCTCTCCAACCGCTGCTTGCTTCCATGTGGCCTGATCCTCACGCCAAGGCCGCCGCAACAAGTACGCCCGCAACACAATCGGCGCGCTCCGATTTCGGGCCCCAGAATACAAACGCAACTCCGCTTTCTCCAGACGACTCAACGGCGGCAACACCCCACGCACCGAGAAGTACAGAAGCGCCTGATACGTCGGCCCACGACTGTCCTCCGTCCGCACCGTCAACAACACACTTCCACCCTCATTCCGATCCGGGTACCACCGGCTAATGTGGGTGTCCTCCATGGCTGTATATCCATTGCGCCCAGCTTGCAGACGCAACGTCTGGGGCGGACCGTAACGAATTGGCGTTGGTGTCGGTGTAGGTGTAGGCGTCGGTGTAGGCGTTGGTGTCGGTGTTGGTGTCGGCGTAGGCGTTGGTGTTGGTATTGGTGTCGGCGTAGCCGTCGGTGGACGCCCAGGCGTCGGGGTAGGGGTCGGCAACGGGGAAATGGGCATGCTCGTAGTCGGTGTGGACGTCGGTGTCGGGACAACTTCGCCAATCCGCTCACGGTACACAACCTCCAGTGCAGGGCGGAAGGGTACAGCGGGATATTCGCTGCTCAGGAAGTTGTGTTCCACCTGTGGCCCGTTGTTGTACCGAAAAGCCTGGAGGAGAAGCCCCAGATTCTGATCAGGTGCAGCCACCCATCGACGAACCGCCTCTGTGACGTCCAAGGTGATCCATGTGTAAGTCGCAGTGACTACCGTCTCTCCAACCGGTTCCGGATCGCGATCTTGCTCACCAAACGCGCCCGGGGTCTGCCATGGCTCTCCCGATGCAGCCTGAAGCCAGGTAGCCTCTTGTTCCTGCCAATTACGTCGCAACACGTAGGCCCGGAGGAGCATGGGAGCATTTCGATTGCGGGCACCGGAGTATAGGCGCAATGTCGCTCGTTCAATCTGTGCCCCCTCCGGAATAACCGTCTGCAACGGGAAGTGGAACAACGCCTGATATGTGGGACCAAACCTGTCTTCGGTCCGCACCGTGAGGATGACACTGCCGCCGAAGTTAGTGGTACGATACCAGCGGCTGATGGCCGTATCCTTCATGCCAAGATATCCATTAGTCCCTTCCTGAAGACGTACAGTACGTGGCGGGCCGTATATCGGCACAGGCGTCGGCGTAACGCCTGGCTGCTCACGACTAGGGGTAGGCGTAGGGGTCGGCAACGGGGAAATAGGCATGCTCGTGGTCGGTGTGGACGTCGGTGTCGGTGTACGGGTAGGCAACCGCGTGAAAGTAGCCGTGGGAGTAAAAGTAGGCGAGGGGGTCGGGGTAGGCGTTGGAGTAAAGGTGGGCGTGAACGTTGGCGTGGGCGTAGGGGTGGGGGTAGCCAACGTGTATTCAATAACCAGCCGCGGTCTCAGAGTAATGTGCGAATCCTCGCTGCTCAGGAAATTGTGCTGAACCGGGGGCTGGTTGGGAGCGGCAAACCCCTGAACAATGAGCCCATAATTGGGGCGCCGGCCCGTCACCCAATCAACTACCGCGCGCGTGATGTCCATACGCATCCAGCGATAAACCGCGTCAAAGGTCACTTCCGCCACCGGTGTGGGATCGCGATCCTCCGGGCCTATGGCGCCCGGTTCTTGCCAGGGTGTTTGTGCATCCGCGCGCGTAAACGTTGCCTCATGTTCCTTCCAGGGCCGTTTTAGCACGTACGCTCGAAAAACGCCGGGCACGTCGCGGTTGCGGGCACCGGAGTACAGTTCCAGCCACGCAGAGCGAACGATCGCGTTGGACGGCAACACACTCAGGTCAAATCGGAACAGGCCTTGCAAAGTTATCCCGTATCTGTCCTCGCCTCGTATACTGATGTAGTGTAATCCCCCAAAGTTTCGGTAGCGCTCCCACCGACTGATGAAGGTATCTGCCACGCCCTGATATCCCTCAACGCCCTCTTGAAGCACCAACCGGTAAGTGTTCTGCGCAGGCCAGGGGGTAGGAGTCGGTGTAGGCGTAGCTGTAGGTGCAGCAGGAGGGGGTAAAGGCGTATATGTGGGCAGATCGGCTGTACCTCGATAACGAAGCACCATACCGTTCTCGCCCACGATCCAGATGCGCGCCGGGTTCAACACAAATATGCTGATGGGCACACTATCCCCCGGCAAATCTTGCAATTCCCAGCTCAGGCCCCCGTCCACCGTTGTCAGGAACACAACCCCGGCCTTTACTCGTCGACCGTCAGGAGTGCGACAGCGATACCAGTAATCGGGTGGGGAAGGACAACGGGCTGCCACCGCATATCCACGATACCGGTCAAGAAACACAACGTCCATCACGTGTAAGTTTGTATCCAACTGAACATAATCCCAGCTGGTACCGCCATCCCGGGTATAGTAGATACGCCCATAATGTGCGGCGACCCATCCATAGTACGGGTCCACAAAGTCGACTGCCCGCACGTGTACCGGTGCCAATTGAGGCACCGGACGCTCCCACGTCCGCCCACCATCTCGCGACCGCACGAACAGCCCCCCGGTGCTCACCGAGCCGATGGCATATCCGTACCACGTGTTCCCCACAGGAATCCAATCCATGTCCTCAACAGCGGCTCCCCAAGGGGCCGGATTTCCCATGCCGGCAATCCACGTGCGACCGCCGTCAGTCGTGCGCAACAGATGACCGGCATTCTGGCTCACACCGACCCACCCGTACCGGCCATCAGGGGAAAAGAACACATCGAACTGAGGTTTATCATGTCCTGAGCGCTGGACTTCCCACGTTTGCCAGCCGTCGGTAGTGTGAAGAATACGGCCTAACCGACCAACGGCCCATCCCTCGTACGGGGAAATCATGAACAAGCCGCGCATTTCGCGCAGCTCAAAAGTATCGGCCGGCTGAGTATAGAGCTGTTCCCAGGTCTTACCCCCATCCGTGGTGCGCAGGATGGAGCCTCGATAAAACTGGGTTCCATACCAGAGGGGCACACTGCTTTCACCCACCGCATAACCCAACTCAGGGCTGACGAAGACCGCTTCTTTGATGTAATTGTGCCTGGGCACGTACAGCAACTCCCAGCCATCGGTGGCCATAAGGCCTGCCTGGGGTTCCGCGGCAGTGACTCCCCACGAGAGCACCCAAATTACGAACAATAACGTACCTATACCGACGAACCGTCCCATGGATTGCATCATCTTCCCGCGCGTCATGGCTACCGTGCACCCTCAATGGAATAATGGATTTCCGGTGGAACAACGCTGCAAAACCCCGCTACTCCAACGCTTTGCCCCTGTTCCAGGTTACGCCCTTTCTGTACCGTTGACCACGCCAACTCTGCCACCTTAACCTTCTTAACCAGTTCTCTGTTCACGTGACCTTCCGTCCTCAATGTCCAAATGTGTGCGCACGAATGCCCACCGCGCCTTAGAATTACGGAGAGATTCCCCGCTCCCACCCAATAGCAGGGTAACAGGTCAACAGCACGGTGACCATCCCCCAGAAGTCCTAGGGTTAACACGAGGTCAACTGATGGTTTGGGCACCTAACCTGTCCAAGGCGCGACGAGAGGGCCTGACAACCACCAACATCAACACTGTTGCCAGGCCCTCTCGTGCGTTCTACGCGCTCGACCTTATGTGACTCGTACGTTCTTCACGTTACATCATCACCGTGACCGGGAGGTGATATCCTTTCAGCTCAGGCGGTGGGCAGTTGTTCCTGGACCACAGGGGACACCATGCCTTCCAAGATGCGCTCCAAGGCCATGGTATGACTGCACACCCCGCGCTGGGCGAAGAAGTGGCACGTACAATGCCACACACCGCCATTATATGTCACCACATGTGTGCCGTGATTTCCGCGAAAGGATACCTGAAAGGCTTCAAAGGTTACCCGCTCTCGTTCCTGTGCATACTGCTTTGCCTTCAGGATCTTGCCGATCATCGCTGAGTCCATAAGGCATCCTCCTTTCGTCACCCTGTGTGGACTACCCTTCAGGCAGAAACTCCGAGGTACACCATATAGCCAAATAAAAAGGGCACCACGCGTCGCGCGGTGCCCTTCAACTCGAACCTACAGGGTTCAGAATCACCAAGTGCTTGCGTTTTTCCTCGTATCAGGCACATCCCTCTTTGTCTCTCCTCGGGCTGCAAAGAGTATATCCAAGCTCCCTGGTCTGTGTCAAATGCTCATCCGATAGCGCGAGCGGTTCATGAATCCCCCCTCGACTGTAAAATGTGATATGATCCCGCCGTCGGGATAAAGGTCTAATCCTTGGGGAGGCGAAGGTCCATGGGTAGTGCACAAGGGCTTGGAGTCTTTGATATTCGCGAGAAGGTCGTAGTAGTAACCGGGGGCAGCGGCGTGTTGGGCAGCGCGGTGTGCCAGGGCCTGGGAAGGGCTGGCGCCCGGGTTGCGGTGATGGGCCGGCATCAACAGCGGGTGGAACAAACCGTACAACGTGTACAGGAGGCCGGCGGTGAAGCACTTCCTCTCATTGGAGACGTCCTCCGACGGGAAGACGTGGAAGCAGCCTGTGAAGCCGTGCTGGATTGCTGGGGCCAAGTGGACGCACTCTTGAACTTTGCCGGTGGTAACCGCCCAGACGCTACAGTCACTCCCGAACGCCCGTTCTTCGACCTACCGGAAGAAGCGTTACGGGCAACGCTGGACCTCAACTTAATGGGCACGATCATCCCAGTCCAGGTCTTCGGCAAGGTGATGACCGACCAAGGGGAAGGTGTTATCATCAACATCTCCTCGATGGCTGCCATGCGCCCCCTGACACGGGTAGTAGCATACGGCGCAGCCAAGGCAGCCCTGAACAACTTTACCCAATGGTTAGCCGTGTACATGGCTCGGGAATATTCTCCCCGGATCCGGGTCAACGCCATAGCACCGGGATTCTTCCTCACCCGCCAGAATCAATACCTCTTGATCGACGAACAGACGGGTGAATTAACACCGCGCGGCCAAGCCATTATTGACCACACCCCTATGGGACGATTTGGCGATCCGGAGGACCTGATCGGCACCATCATCTGGCTGGTGTCGGACGCGTCGGCTTTCGTCACCGGGGTGGTCATTCCGGTCGATGGTGGGTTCTCCGCTTTCAGCGGAGTGTAATGCGCTTGCGAGATCGCATAATGGCCTGGCGCCCACGACCCGAGTATAATGGGGCCAATGATACCCGACAGCTGTGAGGCTCAAGCAGGCAGCATAGTCTGTAACGCTACATTATCAAATTGCCCGATCACGTCTATGGGGAAAGGTGTTATGAATTCCCTCAAACATCTGTGGCACCAACACCCAAATCTGGTTTCCTGGTGTGTTTTATCCATTGGTATGATAATAATTCTGATATGGTCAGCACGAGATGTGGGGTTCACACCTGGTCAGTGGGCTGCCCTGATCGCAGCCACCATCCTTCTGGCCGGGTTAAGCGTGTGGATCATTAGTTGGGAAGAGGACGACGAAACGGCGGGGAACGATGGCCGTGAAGCGTGATTACTACGACGTGCTGGGAGTACCACGCAACGCCTCGCAAGAGGAGATCAAACGGGCGTATAAGCGACTGGCGCGGCAATACCACCCGGACATCAACAAAAGTCCGGACGCCGAAGAAAAGTTTAAGGAAATCAACGAAGCCTATCAGGTCCTCAGCGACCCGGAGAAACGCCGCCAATATGACCTCTTTGGCCACGCGGGGGTGAGCGGCGTGGCCGGTGGTGCTCCAGGAGGCGTGCGAGTCGATGTGGATTTCAGCGGTTTTCCCGATCTCACCGAGATCTTCGAGGAATTCTTTGGCTTCGGCCCTAAGGGACGCACACGGCGTCGTCGAGCCGAACGTGGCAGCGACGTCCAGGTAGAAGTCACCTTGGACTTCGAAGAAGCCATCTTCGGCACGGAAAAGACCATTGAAGTGGCCCGATGGGAACCCTGCCCCCGCTGTCACGGTACCGGCGCGGAACCCGGCACCCACCCGATGCGGTGTCCCCAATGCGGAGGGCGTGGTGAAGTACAACATGTACAGGACTCTTTCTTCGGACGGTTTGTGCGGGTAGCCGTATGTCCCCGCTGTAACGGGGAAGGCATGCTCATCACCACTCCCTGTCAGGAATGCCGCGGGCGTGGAGTCACCCGACGAACGCGCCGGGTTGCGGTAAGTATACCGCCGGGCGTCGATGATGGAACCTTGGTCCGGTTGACCGGCGAGGGAGAGTTAGGGCGCAACGGCGGGCCTCCCGGCGACCTGTATGTGCGAGTTCAGGTGCGACCTCACCCCCTCTTCAAACGGGAGGGCAAAAACATTCTCCTTGACTTACCCATCAACGTGGCACAAGCTGCCCTGGGCGATGAAGTGGAAATCCCCACCATTGACGGGGGAACCGTCAAGCTCACCATTCCACCGGGCACACAGTACGGTAAAACATTCCGCTTACGGGGCAAGGGCGCGCCCGATGTGCGACATCCCAACCGACGGGGTGATATGCTCGTGACCGTTCGTGTGGTCGTGCCCAAAGAACTCACACCGGAACAGCGTGAACTCTTTAAGGCTCTGGGGAAGACTTTCGAGCGCACTCCTTCCCCCCAGGATAAGAACTTTTGGGACAAGTTACTGGATGCTCTAGCCGACGTGCTCGGGTAACCGCGGCCCACGGCTCCCGGTGTGCATTCCCTTTCCGGTAAAAATGACTTCGGGTTTGGTCACTGGGCGTAGGGATGAGTATAATGTGTTGGGTTAATGGCTCTTCTGTGCCATCCAGGAAGGATAATTGGGGACCACATCCATCCAAAGAGGTGAGGTCAGTGGTCTACAGGATAGCGAACACGGCAGTCTATCAATCGACAACGCATTTGCCCTACCATCCTCATGTTCCTCTGAACCCCTTGTTGCCCCCGCGGGGGGCATGAGACGCGTACGTGTACCTACCCGTGTTCACCCGCGTGCTTTCTATCCCTAACCTGCCGAACGAATGTGACCACCGAGTTGACACCCAGTCCATCCTTGGAACACCCGTGGAGGAGAGAGCGGCCATGGCCGATAAGTATGTACCCCAGGAGATCGAACCCAAGTGGCAACAACGCTGGGAACAGGACAAGCTATATCGAGCGGTACGTGCGCCTGACAAGAAAAAGTGGTACTACCTGACCATGTTTCCCTATCCCAGCGGGGATCTGCACATCGGTCACTGGTACGCAATGGCTCCCTCCGATGCCCACGCGCGCTTCTTCCGCATGCGGGGTTACAATGTGCTTTTCCCTATCGGATTTGACGCGTTTGGCCTTCCTGCGGAAAACGCCGCCATCCGCCACCGCATTCACCCTAAGGAATGGACGTACAGCAACATCCAGCGGATGCGGCAACAACTGCGCTCCATGGGGGCCATGTTCGATTGGGATCGAGAGGTCATCACCTGCGATCCAGAGTATTACCGATGGAATCAGTGGTTTTTCCTGAAGTTTTACGAAAAAGGTCTTGCCTACCGCAAATTGAGTCCGGTGGACTGGTGCCCCAACTGCAACACAACCCTGGCCCGAGAACAGGTCATCGGCGAGGAGCGGCGGTGTGAACGGTGTAACACACCCGTGGTAAAGAAAAACCTTGAACAGTGGTTCTTCAAGATCACGGCGTACGCGGAGGAGTTGAAGGACTTTTCCAAGCTGGACTGGCCGGAACGCATCAAGACCGCGCAATTGAACTGGATCGGCGACCGATCAGAGGGGGCCACAGTGATATTCCGCACCGAAAATGGACACCCTCTGGAAATTTTCACCACCCGACCGGACACCCTGTGGGGTGCTACATTTATGGTACTTTCACCCGAACACCCCCTGCTGGACGAGATCGTCCCCCCGACTTACCGAGAACAAGTGGACGCATACCGCGAACAAGCCGCGCGCCTCTCGGATATCGAGCGCACGGCCGAAGAGCGTCCTAAGACGGGCGTCTTCACAGGCGCGTACGCCATTAACCCTGTCAACGGAGAACGCATCCCTATCTGGATCGCAGACTATGTGCTTATGAGCTACGGCACCGGTGCTATCATGGCCGTACCCGCGCACGACCAGCGAGACTTCGAATTCGCCCGCAAATATGGTCTTGAGATCCGACCCGTTATTTACCCCCTTAACGAGGAGGGAGAGCCCATTCCCCTGAATGCGGATAGCATGACAGAGGCCTACGAAGGGCCTGGTATCATGGTCAACAGCGGCCCCCTCACGGGCACACGCATCGTCAAGGCTAAGGGATGGGACGATCCAGGAATAATGAAGGTCATCGAGTGGCTGGAGGCTCAGGGCATAGGTAAACGGGACTACCAATACCGCTTGCGAGACTGGCTGATCTCTCGCCAACGTTACTGGGGCACCCCTATTCCCATCATTTACTGCGACCAATGTGGCATTGTCCCGGTGCCCGAAGACGATCTCCCGGTAATTTTGCCCGACGATGTCGAATTTATGCCCACAGGGGTTAGCCCCCTCACGTACCACGAAGATTTCCTCAACACCACCTGCCCTCGCTGTGGGGGACCGGCCAAGCGGGAAACCGATACCATGGATACGTTTGTCGACTCATCCTGGTATCAATATCGGTATCTCAGTCCTCACTATGACCAGGGGCCATGGGATCCGGAAGAAGCCCGGTACTGGTTACCGGTAGACCAGTATACTGGCGGGGCAGAACACGCCACCATGCACCTGCTGTACACCCGCTTCTTCACTAAGGTCTTACGGGATCTGGGCTTGGTGGACTTCGACGAACCGATGATCCGACTTTATAACCAGGGGGTCATTCTGGGTGAGCCCCGGGACGGAGATTTCGTGATCGTAGATGGGGAGTGGGAAGACCAAGAAACCGGCATCTTCCGCGCGCGGGCTCTTCGGGCCGTGCGAGGTGAAGACCGCCCCCAACCGCAAGTGACAGACACGCGCATCCAAGGAGAAGTATATGCCCGTGACGAGAAAACGGTGCGCGTCCACGTGGGTGAAGGCCGTATGGTTCTCGTACACGTAGATGAACAGACTCGCCTAGAGATTCCCGGCATCGCGAACCCCCGTGTGGCCGACCTCGTCTTTCACCTCGACGCGGAGAAAATGTCCAAGTCCAAAGGCAACGTGGTCGCCCCTGATGAACTCGTGGCCCGTTACGGCGCAGACAGCGTGCGGGCTTACTTGATGTTCGCGTTCCGTTGGGACCAGGGAGGGCCCTGGAGCTCCACCGGAATCGAAGGTGTACACCGGTGGCTCCACCGCGTGTGGCACCTGATCCTAGACACACCCCGCGTGCAGCGGGATGCCCGCCCAGATGAGGTGAAAGCCCTGCGACGCAAGACCCATCAAACCATCAAGCGAGTAACCCAGGACATGGAAGAGTTCGCCTTCAACACCGCCATCGCGGCCCTGATGGAACTCACCAACCTCATGCAAAAGCTCAAGGAAACATCGGTGGTTGACACCGAGGCATGGACTGAGGCACGGGATACACTGCTGCTTCTCCTGGCCCCCTTTACGCCCCACATCGCCGAGGAGCTATGGGTGCGGACAGGCCACCCGTACAGCATTCACCAGCAATCCTGGCCCGAATGGGATGAGAAATTGGTCAAAGAGGACACCATCACGCTGGTAGTGCAGATAAACGGCAAAGTGCGGGATAAGATCCCTGCACCCGCCGGACTTTCCGAGGAGGAAGCCAAAAAGCTGGCTCTTGCCAGTCCCAAGGTCCGACGTCACCTGGACGGTAAAGAAATCCGCCGGATCATCTTTGCCCAAGGACGTATACTTAACATCGTTACCCGTTAACCGGTGCTATCCCAGTGACCCGGCCAGGAAACGCGCCGAACCGTCATCGGTGGGAGCTTCCTGCGCTGGGTCATTTTTATGAACAACGGACACCTTCAGAGGGTGAGGGACCCTACATGGCCATTAGGTACAAAGCAATTATCTTCGACCTGGACGACACGCTGCGATTATCCACCCCACCATTTCTGGACCGCTTGCGCATGTGTTTAGAAACTGCCGGCGTCCCCGTACGCACGGAAACATGGCACGGGGTGGAACGCTGGATCCACTGGTATTGGGCCCAAAGCCCAGAGATTCAGGAAGATGTAAAACGGTACGGACAAGACGGCGTGTGGACGGCCTTTTGGCAACGGCTGATGGGGAAAGTAGGTTATCACGGCGATCGAGAGGAGGCGTTACACCTATCGGAGCGCTTTCTGACCGAATATCGCCCTCGTTCCATTCCCCGGCCGGGCGCTCACGAGATCCTATTTCAGTTACGATGGGAAGGCGTGACCCTCGGAGTGCTTTCCAACCGCAGTCAACCCTTTGATGACGAACTACACGCGCTGGGATTAAGCGCTTATTTTGATTTCACCCTGCATGCACTGGCCGTCGGAACCTTTAAACCAGACCCACGGGTGTTCCATGCAGCCCTTGAGCGTAGTGGAGCGGTGGCCCCAAGCGAAGCCCTTTACGTGGGCGACAACTACTATGCAGATGTGCTCGGGGCCCAGGCCGCAGGCATGGACGCCGTCCTTATTGACGAACGGGGCATCTACGGGGACGTTGAATGTCCGGTCGTCCGTTCCTTAAACGACCTGATGGCACTTCTCAGCCGCTGAGCAGGCCAGGGCTTTCATCAAACCGGTTTGAATAAAGGCTGTAGATTCACGCGTGGTGGGAGGTAACAAACAGTGGCGGAGGAAAAACCCACAATTACCTGGGAGGACTTCACCAAAGTGTCCATGCGGGTAGGCCAAATTGTGCGCGTCGAACCCTTCCCAGAAGCGCGCAAGCCGGCCTACAAACTGTGGATTGATTTTGGCCCCTACGGAGTGAAAAAGAGCTCTGCCCAGCTCCCTCGGTGGTATCCGAACCCGGAAGCTCTCATCGGACGGTTGGTGATCGCGGTCACCAACTTGCCGCCTAAACAAATTGGCCCCTTTCGTTCCGAAGTGCTGGTCTTAGGCGCAATCCAAGCAGATGGTCGAGTTATGCTGCTGCAGCCGGACGCACCCTCTGAGCTGGGAGCACCCATCGCTTGAAGGTCCCATCACTCCCAAGACCACACCCTCCACGGCAGGGAAGGGGGAAGGACAAAATGACTGTACGGGTGGTGTTTATGGGCACGCCCGAATTTGCCGTGCCCACCTTGCGCCAATTGCTACACACCTACAACGTAGTGGGCGTAGTGACCCGACCGGACAAACCCAAAGGACGCTCCAAAGCACCGGTCCCTTCACCGGTAAAGGTGGTGGCTCAGGAAGCGGGAATCCCCGTCTTTCAACCGCGCACCTTGCGCACTACAGAGAGCCAGGAGATCATCCGGCGCTGGCAGCCCGATGTTATCGTCGTCGCCGCGTTTGGTCTCCTTCTCCCTCCTGAGGTGTTGCACATTCCTCCCCACGGATGCCTTAATGTTCACGCTTCTCTCCTCCCCCGCTGGCGTGGTGCAGCCCCTGTACCGGCGGCCATTATCGCAGGTGATGAGAAGACCGGTGTCACCATCATGCTCATGGATGAAGGTATGGACACAGGGCCTATCCTCACCCAAGAACCGGAGCCTATCCTGCCCGAGGACACCACCGCAACCCTCACACAACGCCTTGCAGAACGGGGTGCCCGGCTGTTGGGAGCCACCCTGCCCCTCTGGCTGGAAGGCAAAATCACTCCCCGCCCCCAAAACGAACATGAAGCGACCTATGCCCCTATGTTGCGCAAGGAGGACGGGTGGATTCGTTGGGAGGAACCGGCCGAGCTCATTGCTCGTAAAGTACGCGCATATCAGCCCTGGCCGACCGCTATGACCCGCTGGCAGGGCCGACTCCTAAAGATCCTGCGCGCCCACGCCACCTCTGAGGACGTACAGGACGTCCCCCCTGGGACCGTGATTGCGTGGCACGAGGGCACGGCCGTGACCACCGGCGACGGGCTGTTGGTACTGGAAGAAGTTCAATTGGAAGGTAAACGTCCAGTGGCCATCGACGCGTTTCTGCGCGGTGCACGGGGGTTTATCGGAGCTCAACTAGGAGGGTAAGTGTCTCCTCAGGACACAGGAAGGGTAAAAATGACGGTTGTGCCTCGCCCTTCTCCAGGGCTTTCGGCCCAAATACGCCCGCCGTGCAGGGTGACAATTTCCTTTGCCAACGCCAGACCTAACCCCATGCCCCCAAAACGCCGGGTAGGGCTAGAATCCACCTGATAAAACCGTTCAAAGATGTGCTCCAGCTTGTCGGGTGGAATGCCCACGCCTTGGTCCTTCACGGCAATGTACACCCAGGAGCTTTCCCTCCAGGCACGCACCGTGACCACACCTCCCTGGGGGCTAAACTTACGTGCGTTGTCCAGCAGGTTGTCCATCACCTGGCGTAAATAATCAGGGTGGGCCTGTACTAACGGTAAAGGTTCCTTCACTTCAAGGCGGAGCTCTAACCCCGTTTCCTGCATAGGATACTGCCAATCACTCACCACTTCTTCGAGCCAGCGGGTCAAGTCCAGGGTTATCACGGGCAAGGGTTCCCCCTGGCGTATGCGCTGGAAGAGCAACATCTGATTGATGAGATGCTCCAAGTGCCGAGCGTTGCGCAGGATCGTACGAGCGTGTTCCTGTATCTCCGCCGGCGTGCTGACAAGGCCCATTTCCATAAGCTCCGCATATCCTCGAATCATGGTCAACGGCGTGCGCAACTCGTGCGTTACGTTGCGCAACATATCCTCGCGCGCCTGCAGGGCATCGCGAAGCTGGGCGTTGGTTTGTTCTAAGTCAGCCAACAGCTGGGCGTTACGCAGTGCAATGGCTGCCTGCCGGGCAAACGTGTCGATGACCTCTTGGTCCAAAGGTCCCCAGGTACGTTGCCGGCGGTAGTAACAACCGAGGACGGCAATGGTTTTCCCCTCGTACACGAGAGGCCACACCGCCTGGCTTACTAACCCCTCCTCATCGGCCAGCCGGCGCAGGGGATTCTCCGCGGGCAACGTGTGGAAGTTAGTGATAAGTACAGGCTGGGGCGTGTGGGCCAGGTTGCCCCCAGGCAACTCCTCCGGCGGAATTGCCTCCAGCCGAGTGACAAAGGTAGACGATAAACCTTCGTGTCGGGCCGTGCGAAAGCGACCTTCTGAACGCTGCCACACGTAAAGAGCAACGCCATCCGCATGGGTCAACTCCCGCGCACCCGCCACGATCAGCCCTATTACCTCATCCAGGGAGTGGGCCTGGTTCAAAGACTGCGAGAGGGCTGCCAGCTGCGTAATACGCCGGGCTCGCTCCTGGGCCTCTTCAAAGAGGTGTAATCGCTCTATCGCCGCGCCAACCTCATAAGCTACCGCAGACAGCAACGCTTGTTCCTCAGGCGACCAGTCACGCGGGGTCTCAGAAGCCACACTGAGCCCCCCCACCCGCAGTTCGGCCACTTGGATAGGCACCGTGATAGAGGCCCGGATACCGTGTCGCTCCATGATGGTCCGGAGCGGGTACCAAGACACCTCGGGGGACACCTCTTGCCAGTCACTTACCACAATAGGATAGGTGATATCGAGCTGTGTCTCCTGGGCAACCTGGCGTATAGCCCAGCCAAATTCCGGAGGCAAGCGCCGCAAGGCTGCTTGCTGGTAGGTCCAGATTCCGCCGATGGACAGATTCAGCGCACATAGCAGGTGGTCCAGTACCTCCACCAGAAGCTTTTGCACATCTGTGGTACTGACCGCAGCATGAATGATGCGGTTCAGAACTTCCAGGTACCAAGCCCGCAGCTGAACTTCCTGAAGGCGGTACACCGCCGCCCCTAGGATATCCCCCACCAAGGTGAGCAATTGTTGCGTCTCCTCGGCGAAGGGACGTTCCCCCTCAGGGGCAACGTTCAAGATGCCCATCACACGTCCGCTGCTGCGCAAGGGGACACTGGCATGTAGGACCAAGTTGCCTGTCAGCTGCTGCATCTCCTCAGAGTTGTCGATGGCCAACTTTGCCCGCAGAACGCGTAGACGCTCACACTGCAGGACGCTGACGGTCTCCTTAAGGCGTCCATCGAGTAACAGCTGTTCACAGTAACAGGGGCTCCAGCGCAATGTGGCTTGGCTGTCCCTCTTCAACGAAGGGGGGAGGTTGTACGCGCCTGCGAGAATAAACGACTTGTCGGGCGCCTGTAAGAGCACCCAAGCGGTTACCGCATCGCAAAGTTCAACAACAAGGGGCAACGTCTCCTCAAAGAGGGTATCTATATCCCGTGCCTGATTGGCACGCGCGGCGATTGTGTGGACAAGGGTAATCCATCGCTGATCCTGATCCGGCATATGTGATAACTCCCCTGGTGTGGTGTACGCGAGTGTTCATGCTCGGCCTCGTGCAGTAAGTTACTCCTGATGCCATGGCGCGCAACAAGGATGCCCCCTTCTGTGGGAACAAGGGCACCGGGAGAGATGTACATCGTTATAACGTATCACATTAAAGATGAGAGCATTCGAGAACTCACCATGTGGGCCTTTCGGCCCTCACCCTCCCTCGCAGATGGCCAGAATAAGGAGACAGGCCCGTCTCCCCTCTCCTAGAAATTTGGGAAGAGGGAGAAGGGATAGGAGGGGCTGAGGGCGTGAAGAAGACAAATTTCCGAACGCTCTCAAGATGTTATAGGGCTCCCTTCCCAAATTTTCCTACAATGTTATCCATGCTGGGGGCTGCGGTCAATAGTACTACAGGAAGAGAAAACAACCTACCGGAATAAACGCCAGAGGAGGGGTGGTGGGACGCGCCACGGGGAAAATTCCCGTGCGAAACCGTCACTCTTGACCGGCTACTGAGGCCAGCATGTTCGACGCGTGTTCGGCCAGCACGGGGTGCCGACGCAAATAACGCCATGGCCGGTGCAGCTCGGCAGTGAGAATGGCCTCCAGCGCGGCCAGGGCCTTTTCCATCTCACCGGCCGGATTCTCAACGATGTAATCGAAGGTTGGTGCTGCCTTTAACCATTCCAGGGCGCTATCCAGACGACGGCGGTATTCCTCATCGCTGATGGTCGGGTCCCGCTTGAGCAACCGTTCTTCCAGGTCTTTAATGGGCGCGACGATAAGCACGGTGACGCAATCCGCATAGCGTTGTTTGAGAAACTCCTTGCCTCGGATGTCCACCTCTATCAAGGCAATGTCTTTCTCGGGGGGAACTTGGTTCAAAATGTTCGCGGGCATGCCGTACAAGTTGCCGTCCCGGTAAACGGGACTGCTTTCCATCAATTCTCCCCGTTCCAGCATGCGGAGAAACGTGTCCCGGTCTACAAAGATATACTGGTCCCCCGGCACCTCCCCGGGACGGGGTGGACGGGTAGTCACCGTGTGCAGGCGATGGATCTCCGGATGCCGCTCCAACAGGGCCTTGGTCAACGTGGCCTTACCCACTCCAGAAGGCCCGGCCAACACGAGAAACAAGGACACACTTCTCTCTTCCGCCTGCCCGGCCGATTGATTCATCGGTCACTCCTACCCCCTACCGGTATTCGCATTTCCCTGCGCCTCACACACCCTCAAAAGTCACCGGAACACCATCCACACGGGTTTGCACAATGAACCCAACCTGGGGTACTTTTAGTGGGGATTATAACCAGCCGTCCCAGAACACCCAATTCCAACCATCGCGATGGAGGCGCTCATGAAGCTTGTGGTTCCACTGGCCGGGTATGGTACGCGCATGCGTCCTCATACTTTTGTACGCCCCAAACCCCTGATCAACGTGGCCGGCAAACCGGTGCTGGGCCACATCCTCGATCGATTCCTTCCCTACAACATTGAAGAGGCCATCTTTATTGTCGGTCACTTGGGCGAACAGGTGGCCGACTACGTGGACACTCACTACCAATTTCCGGTCACCCGATACGTGGAGCAACACGAATTGAAAGGTCAAGCCCACGCGTTGTGGCTGGCCCGAGATTACCTCTCCGGCCCCCTGTTCATCATTTTTGTGGACACGATCTTCGACGGCAATCTGGACATCATCCACACGACCTCCGCGGACGGCGTCGCGTTTGTGAAGGAAGTGGATGACCCCCGCCGTTTTGGCGTCGCCGTCACCGACGCCCAAGGACGCATTGTTCGATTCGTAGAAAAACCGGACACCTGCGAACACCGCTTGGCCCTGATCGGCTTATATTGGCTACGCGAAGGGGGCGCGCTGGTTCAAGCTATTGAGGAGTTGCTCGCCCGCAACATCCAAACTAAGGGCGAATATTACCTGGCCGACGCGCTACAACTCATGATAGACCAAGGCCTGCACCTAATCCCCCATCCGGTCGATGTCTGGGAAGACTGTGGGACCATCGAGGCCACCCTGCAGACCAACCGATACTTGCTCGCACGCGGCGCTGCAAATGACCAGGGGCGCACTTTCCCAAATAGCGTCATCATCCCCCCGTGTTATATCGGCGAAAACGTAACCATCGAGCGTTCCGTTGTAGGCCCCTACGCGACCGTGCTGGATAACGCCATCATTCGCGATGCCATCGTGCGGGACGCAATCGTTGGCCAGGGGTGTCACATCGAATCCACGTTGGTGCGCGATTCCTTGATCGGCGACAGAGCACGCGTGCGCGGTCAGTTCCGGCGCTATAACGTAGCCGATACATCCTGGGTAGACGCCCTGGATTCCTCCCCCTGATCCACGGGGAGGAAAGCGTTATCCGGCAGGCCCCATACCGATGTGGCGTAGGGCAAAGGAGCCCATGGCAAGGAGGTAAGGTCATGATGATCATCGGCATTCCCAAGGAGATCAAAGACCAGGAATATCGCGTCTCCATGCCTCCGGGGGCAGTACGCGCGTTGGTGGAGGCAGGCCATCACGTTATCGTAGAACGTCAGGCCGGAGCGGGAAGTGGATTTAGTGACGCGGAATATGAACAGGTCGGGGCAGAAGTCGTGGACACTGCTGAGGAGGTGTGGCGTCGGGCCCAGCTGGTAGTCAAGGTGAAAGAACCCCTTCCCCCTGAATTCCCTTACCTGCGGGAAGATCTGATTCTGTTCACCTACTTGCACCTTGCAGCGGCAGAAGAGGTGACTCGTGCCTTGCTGGACAGTGGCACAACGGCCATCGCCTATGAAACGGTGGAAGATAGCGCAGGACGGTTACCCCTGCTTATCCCCATGAGCGAAGTCGCCGGACGAATGGCTGTACAAATCGCGGCTCACTACTTACAACGCACCCAGGGCGGACGGGGCAAGCTGTTCGCTGGTGTGCCCGGCGTGCGCCCCGCAGATGTGGTCATCATAGGCGGAGGCACCGTGGGCACCAACGCGGCTCAGATTGCCCTCGGTATGGGCGCCCATGTCACTATTATCGAAAAACGCCTAGAGCGCCTTCGCTACTTGGATCACATCCTGCACGGCAGCTTAACCACCCTAGCATCCCACGTACATAACATTGCGGAAACCGTCCGATACGCGGATGTGGTCATCGGTGCCGTACTGGTGAAAGGTGCCCGCGCGCCTAAACTGGTCACTCGGGAAATGATTGCTGCTATGAAGGAAGGCAGTGTAATTGTTGACGTCGATGTGGACCAGGGAGGCTGCGTAGAAACGATACGCCCCACCACACACAGCGAACCGGTGTATTACGTCGACGGTGTGCTCCACTACGGTGTGCCCAACATGCCGGGGGCCGTACCCCGCACGTCTACCTTTGCCCTCTCCAATGCTACGTTGCCCTATGTGCTGCTGTTGGCCAACAAGGGCTTTGTGGAGGCTGTGCGCAGTGACCCCGGCTTTGCCAAGGGGGTTAACACGTACCGGGGGCATGTGACTTATCCGGCGGTGGCCGATACCTTCAACCTGCCATACACCCCTTTGAATGCCCTCTTATCCCGGACAAGTCTGTCTCAATCCGCGTAAGGAGGTGTATGTCTACAATGGGCCAGAGGGAGTATGAAGTGATCATCGGCATGGAAGTCCATGCTCAACTGTTAACACGGTCCAAGATGTTCTGTGGGTGCAGCGCGGACTACGTGGACGCTCCTCCCAACACCCACGTGTGTCCGGTGTGTATGGCCTTACCCGGCGCGTTACCGGTGATCAACCGCGCCGCGGTGGAAGCTACCATTCGTGTGGGCCTCGCGCTGAACTGTGAAATCGCCCCCTTTTCCGTGTTCGCGCGCAAAAATTACTTCTATCCTGACCTCCCCAAGGGGTACCAGATCTCCCAGTACGAGCTGCCACTGACCTACAACGGCTGGGTAGAAATCGAGGGAAACGACGGACAGCCTAAACGGGTGCGTATCCGGCGGGCTCACCTGGAGGAGGACACGGGTAAGTTAGTACACGTGAACGGGTATAGTCTGGTCGACCTTAACCGGGCAGGCGTACCGTTGCTGGAGATCGTCAGCGAAGCGGACATGCGCAGCGCAGAGGAAGCCCACCGCTATCTCCTGAAATTGCGCACCATCCTCCGCTATTTAGGCGTCAGCACCGCGGATATGGAAAAAGGGGCAATGCGCTGTGAAGCAAACCTCTCCGTTCGCCCACGGGGACAGCAAACACTGGGCACAAAGGTGGAGATCAAAAACCTAAACTCCTTTAAAGCAGTACGGGACGCCATTACCTATGAGGTAAAACGCCAGATTGCCATCCTTGAACAGGGTGGTACTGTTGAACAGGTCACCCTGGGATGGGACGAACATGCAGGCCGCACCTTTGTCCAACGAACCAAGGAAGAAGCCCACGATTACCGTTACTTCCCAGAACCGGATCTGCTTCCCCTGGAAATCTCTCGCGAGTGGGTGGAGTCCCTACGCGCGACCCTTCCCGAGTTGCCCGACGCCAAGATCCAGCGCTTCATGCAAACCTATGGCCTCTCCCGCAAGGAAGCGGACATCATCGCTGTTGAGCGTGAGGTCGCGGAGTGGTATGAAACCGCGGTAGCTGCTTATCCCCATCCTCGCGAGGTATATCATTGGCTTACGGGAGAAATCTTCCGTTACCTGAACGAGGCCAATATTCCCATTACCGCCATGAAGGTCACGCCAGATGCCCTCGCGGAGCTGTTGCGGCTGGTGGAAGACGGTACCATTAATCGTAACACGGCCAAAAGCGTTCTACAGGAAATGTTAGCCACCGGACAGCGCCCCCGAACGATCGTGGACGCGAAAGGGCTGGCGCAGGTCAGCGATGAGGCAGCCCTCCGGGCTGTGGTGGATGAGATCATTGCCGCGCACCCGGATGAAGTCCGCCGGTATCGAGAGGGGAAGAAGGGGTTGTTCGGCTGGTTCATGGGCCAAGTTATGCGGGCCACTCGCGGAAAAGCAAACCCGGCCACGGTGAAAAAATTACTCTCTGAACGGCTAGAAGGGGATGGCTGACACACAGCTTTTGACTCACCATCGTGTGGGAATTGCGTTCTCCGGCGGCTCCGTACGTGGGTTTGCCCATCTAGGCGCGTGGGAAGTGTTACAACAGCACGGTATTCGCCCCCACTGTGTGAGTGGGGCCAGCGTAGGTTCTATCTTTGCCGTGCTCGTTGCCGCCGGGCTGTCCGCGCGGGAGATTTACGAACGAGCCCGCACGTTGAACTGGCGTCGCCTCGCCAGACCGACGTTTCCCTGGCATCTGGGTCTCTTTACCCTGACCCCTCTGGAGCACGTTATTGAAGAGCTCCTAGGGGGCCCCCTCACCTTTGCCGACTTGCCCATACCCTGTGCGTTAATGGCCTTCGACATCGAAAAGGAAGAGATGGTCATCTTGCGGGAAGGGCCTGTTGCCCGTGCCGTACGGGCCAGTTGTGCGGTGCCCGGCATTTTCAGCCCGGTGCGCTGGCAGGGACGCTTGCTAGCTGATGGTGGGATTGTACGCAATATGCCGGTGCATGTTTTGCGAGAAATGGGCGCCACGCTTACCATTGGGATCGACCTCATGCCCCCTACGCGACGTCCGCAACGCGTACGCACGCTGGTGGGAATGATACGTATTGCTATGTACACCCTCGTGCGCATGACCCATGAGATCGACCCCCCCGATGTACTCATCCAACCGGACATCCGCGAATTTGACTTTGTACGCTTCAGCCAACGCGATGCGCTAATCGCGCGCGGGCGAGAGGCTGCTCGCGCGGTGCTGCCCGTCTTACAATCTCACTTGACCTCTCACCTAACCATATAATTCAATCGTGCCCTATGTTCCGCACCGCCTGAACTAAAGGAGAGCGCGCTATGAGCACCGTTAAGTGGTATGAAGAGGCACTGGCCCTTCAGGACCAACTGGTATCCTGGCGACGTGACTTTCACCGCTACCCAGAATTGGGCTTTCAAGAACATCGCACGGCCGGCATTGTGGCCGCTCACTTGGAACGGCTGGGCATGGAGGTACAAACCGGGGTGGCCGAAACAGGTGTTGTCGGCATCCTTCAAGGCCGGGAGGAAGGCCCAACTGTGATGTTACGCTTCGACATGGACGCCCTCCCCATCGAAGAGGAAAACGATGTCCCTTACCGCTCAGAATATCCGGGGGTCATGCACGCTTGCGGCCACGATGGGCATGTGGCCATCGGCCTGGGCGTGGCCACCCTCCTGGCCCGACATCGGGACCAATTTCCCGGTCAAGTGAAGTTTATCTTTCAGCCCGCCGAGGAGGGGTTAGGAGGTGCCCGTCGCATGGTCGAAGCAGGTGTGCTGGACAACCCGCGTCCTCAGATGGCTTTCGGCCTTCACCTGTGGAATCCCTTGCCTGTGGGCCAGGTGGCCGTACAAAGCGGTCCCTTCATGGCGGCGGCCGGCCGCTTTGAGGTGGAGATCACAGGCAGAGGTGGTCATGGAGCCCAACCCCACCTGACCGTGGACGCTACCGTCGTCGCCGCGCATGTGGTCATTGCCCTACAGACCATTGTCAGTCGCAACGTGGACCCCTTGCACCCCCTGGTCGTCTCTATCGGGGAAATGCATACAGGCAGTGCATTCAACGTTATCCCGGGTCAGGCCGTGCTGCGGGGCACGTTGCGGGCTTTCGACACGGGGGTAATGCAAACAGCTCAAGCTCGCTTGCGAGCCCTTGCCGAAGGGGTAGCCCAAGCTTTTGGGGCGCGGGCAGATGTGCTGACCGAAGTAATCGCCCCACCGGTAGTCAACGATCCATCGGCTACCGCGATTGTACGCGAGGCCGCCCGAACAGTCCTCTCCGATCGGCAGGTAGTAACCATCGAGCCTCCGATGGTGTCTGAGGATGTGTCCGAATTCCTCTCCCGTGTTCCGGGCTGTTTCTTCTTTGTGGGCGCACGCAATGAGGCTCGCGGCATTGTGTATGGCCACCACCATCCACGCTTTGATATTGACGAGGACGCATTGCCGATCGGGGTGGCAATTTTAGCTCAGGCCGCGGTGAAGGCCCTGACCCAATTGCAAGACCAAAACACCAAATAACGGAGCTGTCCTTATACCCCAAGCACGTCGCGTGCCGCCTGCATCATTACCTCAACCGGGGGAGACTCCCCCGTCCACAGGCGCCAGCTTTCCGCTCCCTGACGCACCAACATCCCCAGACCACCGATGGTCTGGCAGCCCCAGGCAGCCGCATCGCGCAGCAGTCGGGTACGTGCAGGGGTGTAAATCACATCATACACGGTTTCGATGCTCCCAAATCCTATCCCCGCGGGCCAGGGAGATGCGTCCACCTGTGGCCACATGCCCACGCTGGTGGTGTTAATCAGGAGGGTATGACGCTCGGCCTCAATGGCCAATTGAGAAGGAGAGCAGTCGACCACCCGGAGGGTGCGACCGGGCAACACCGTGTGCAGGTGACGCACCAGCTCCACTGCCCGGCCCACCGTGCGGTTGGCAACGGTTACCTGCGCGCCGGCGCGCACCAACGCGTAGACTACCGCGCGGGCCGCTCCTCCCGCGCCCAACACCAACACAGGACGCCCCTCTACGGCCACACCATGCGCTCGCAGATCTTCCATAAACCCGGCGGCATCTGTGTTGGTACCCCACAACGTACCATCCTTCTCTACCACTACGGTGTTCACGGCGGCTATTGCCTGAGCTTCCGGGGTAATGCGATCTAAATAGGGAATAATGGCCTGCTTGTGAGGAATGGTTACGTTCACTCCTCGTAACCCCAACGCGCGGATCCCCTCCACTGCCGCTTTCAGTCGTTCAGGAGGCACTGGAAGGGGGACATACACCCAGTTCATACGACGTGCTTGAAAGGCCGCGTTGTGCATGCAGGGACTCATGCTGTGTTCCACCGGCCACCCTATGAGGCCCACCACGCGGGTCTTGCCATCAATCCAGGACATTTCCCTCCCCCTCGTTATACCATGTCAAGGGAGGCCCCCAGATGTAACAGGGTCTCCACAAAGGTGGGATAGGAATCAACAATACATCCCGCGTCTGTTATCTCGGTTGTACCCGAGGCGATAAGACCGGCCACTGCTAAAGCCATGGCCAGACGGTGGTCGCCATGGGAGGAGACTCGCGCGCCATACAGTGAGCAGGGGCCTTCCACCACGAAACCATCTGGCAATTCTTGAATGTGCGCTCCCATCTTGTGCAACTCCCTCACTACCGCTGCGATACGATCGGTCTCTTTCACCCGCAACTCCTGGGCATCCCGCACTTCGGTACGGCCTTGAGCCTGAGTCGCCGCCACCGCGAACACGGGAAACTCGTCAATCATCCGCACAACCGTCCCCCCCTGGACGCTGACCGCACGCAGGGGAGAAGGACGCACCACCAGGTCAGCCACCGGTTCCCCTCCTACCTCCCGCGCGTTAACCAGCTCTATGTGTCCTCCCATACGCCGCAACACGTCAAGCAAGCCCGTGCGCGTCGGATTGACCCCAACATTTCGAATGATGACCTCCCCACGAAGCACCAACAGGGCAGCCACCATCAGAAAAGCAGCTGAGGACATATCCCCGGGAACCGTCCAGTCAAACGGCGGAAGGGGCGTGGTGAGGGGATGAACGGTAATGGTGTGACCTTTCACGGAGATTGGCGCACCTAAACCGCACAACATACGTTCGGTGTGATCTCGCGCCGGTCCCGGCTCACGGATAGTGGTCGGACTGTCCGCGAACAGACCGGCCAAAATCAAGGCGGATTTCACCTGCGCGGAGGCCACCGGTAGCTCATAGGTGATCCCTCGCAACGCACCGCCCCGAATGGCCAGCGGGGCATACTGCCCATCTCGACGACCTAAGATACACGCGCCCATCTGGCGTAACGGCTGAGTGACCCGCTTCATCGGACGCCGCCGTAGTTGCGCGGACCCGGTAAGGACAGAGGTCAAAGGGGGACCGGAAAGCAAGCCCGTCAACAGGCGCATGGTGGTTCCTGAATTTGCACAATCCACCACATCCGGCGGTTCCTGCCATCCTTCCGGTCCCGGGCTGTGGAGGATAACGTCATCCGGGGCCGGTCTTTCTACTTCCAGCCCCAAGGCGCTTATCGCCGCCAAGGTGGCCTCGCAGTCCCCACCGTATAAGAACCCTCGCACTCGGCTGGTCCCTCGGGCCAGGGCGGCCAACATCACTGCCCGATGGGAAATGGATTTATCTCCAGGGACTTGCACTTCGCCCTCTAAACGAGGACAGGGGGAAACAACCAGGGTGGACCACCGTTCACTCATGGACGGAGACCTCCCCCCGGCTGAAATGTGCGTCCCGCAAAGTTTTCATGCTGGTCAGGTGAAGGTAAAGGGGCCCCTCACCTTCCTGCTCGAGCAACTCGCGTATGACCTGCAATTCGGCCAGGTAAGCGTCCACCATGCTCAACACTGCTTCTCGGTTAGTTAACAGGATATCCATCATCATCTTGACATCACTGCTGGCCAACCGAGAGGTATCGCGAAATCCGCTGGCCGCTACCTGCCATACCCGTGGGTCCTTTTCGCCCACACGGTGGGCTGTAGCCATCAGGGCGACGGCCAGGAGATAGGGTAAATGGCTAATAACGGCCACCAGTTCGTCATGGCGTTCGGGGTCAAGGATGAGCGGACGCGCGCCCAGCCGAGCAATCAGGTCGTGACAAAGGGCAAGGGCCCAGGGTGCAGTACGGGGCAATGGGCAGAGGATAAACGTCGCGCCCTCATACAGGGAGGCTTCCGCGTGAGCTAACCCGGTTACCTCTTTGCCACACATGGGATGGCCACCTACCGGTTGAACGTGAGCCGGCAATGTGGCCAACGCCTGGCATATAGCTGCCTTAGTGCTGCCCAGATCAAGGACCACGGCGTCCGGTTTCAGGTAGGGACCAATGCGCCGAATTTGCCGGATCAGGGTACGCACCGGTGTGGCCAGAATCACCATATCCGCTGCCCGAACGGCACTTTCCAGATCGGTGGTAACGTCGTCCACCACGTTACATGCCCAGGCCTCGGCCACCCTCTCTTGTGACCGCACCACACCGATCAACCGTGGTACCTCTGAATGACGACGCAGGGCCAGGGCCAGGGAGCCCCCCATTAACCCCAGACCCACAATCGTTATGGTCATATGGCCATCCAGATGATCCCGGGGCGTCATTCAGTCCGTTATCCTCTCCGTGGAGGATGCCTCATGCGCCGTAAGCTCGTCCCACAACAGGGGATAGACCCGGTGCTGTTGTAACGGTTGCACTAACGTGGGATCTTCCACCACAACGATCAGATCCACATCGGTGGGTAGAAAGTGCTGAATGACCTGTACCCGCCGTAAAGCAGGAATAAGGCCGGTGTGTGGAGGTAGCACGACAACTGCAAAGGTGTGCGTGAAAAACGCTCTAGGCGTGCGCGCCGAAAGAACGATTTCCGCGTCCAGGAAATCAATGACCTGTTGTTCGGCCACCACCGGCACTTGCAAACGAATGTCCACATCCCACGTTAAGGTGACCGATTCCCGTTCCGTTGTAGGCTGAGAGGACTCCAAGTGCGTTAACCACTCGTTCAACACCTGTCGCTGAACGTCCAGAAGGGATTGAGCCGAACGATTAACGTTCTCCCGATAACGGTGGTACGTGAGGGAGCCGGGAGCACTGTGCCGCAACAACCGACAGGCATGCTGATAGGCCTGCTCCGCGTCCAAGAGCTGCTGGCGCAGATCTTCCCGGGGCCAGGTCTCCCATATGTCTGAACGGGGGTCCAGCACCAGAGAGGGCGCCAACACCGGATCGCTCAACCGCATGAGCTCTTCGCTGGAACTGGCCTGTTGCACCTGTCGCCGCAACCGGGCAATACGTTCGTGCAAGCGCCGCGTTTCCAACATGGAGGTTTCGCGGGCCTCTTCCTCCATAGTTTTGATCACACCAGGCGCGGCCTTGCGTAGAAAGATCAGGGCCCGTTCCTTGTCCAACAGAGGAACGAGTACGTGCTCCAGGAATTTCGCGTGCTGTGGTTGCTGGTCAGTCATGGTATTTCCCCGTCTTCAGGGTCGCGCCTCAGGAGGTGGTTGCCGTCACCGGTTCCACCGCGATGTGACGTAATGTCTCCCAAAGGGCCTGCACCTCCCGGACGAGCCGGGCAAAGTTTTCCGGCCGTAGGGATTGGGCCCCATCCGAAAGCGCTTCCTCCGGCCGCGGGTGTACCTCCACAATTAACCCATCGGCCCCTGCTGCTACCATTGCCCGCGCCACCGGGGTGACCAAATCCCATTTGCCGGTACTGTGACTCGGATCGCCAATCACCGGCAGGTGCGTCAACTGTTTAAGGGCCGGGATGGCGTTCACGTCCGTCGTGTTCCGAGTGTACGTTTCAAAGGTGCGAATACCCCGCTCACATAGAACCACCTGCATGTTTCCGCTGCTGAGAATGTATTCCGCGGACATGAGGAGCTCTTGTATTGTACTCATCATGCCCCGTTTGAGAAGTACCGGCCGGTTCACTTTGCCCACCGCGTGCAGCAAGGCGAAGTTCTGCATGTTGCGAGCGCCAATCTGAAGCATATCCGCGTATTCGCTGACCAAGGGCACCAAGTCCGGTGAGAGCACCTCCGTAACTACGGGCAACCCATAGGTCTCTCGAGCCTCGGCAAGGATCTCAAGGCCCTTAAGCCCCAATCCCTGGAAGGAATAGGGGGAAGTACGGGGTTTGTACGCTCCCCCGCGCAACATGTGGGCGCCCGCTTCCTTTACCGCGTGCGCTGTCTCCAGAAGCTGAGAACGGCTTTCTACCGAACAAGGTCCGGCAATAATGATTAAACGCCCGTTGCCAATGGATACCCCGTTAATGGCCACCACTGTATCTTCCTGCTTCCATTCCCGACTGGCCATCTTGAAAGGGTGCAACACCCGCACAACGCGTTCCACGCCCGGCAAAACTTCAAAGTTGGAACGCGCAAGCGAACGTTCGTCCCCAATCACCCCAATAATAGTCCGTTCTACCCCGCGTGATACGTGCGGTGTAAAACCCAACTCCTGTACCCGCTGGATAACGTGATTGACCTCTTCTTCCTGTGCTCCGGCTTTCATGATGATGATCATGGCTATGCTCCCTCCTTTTCCATCCAGGTACCATATCGGCCTGATGGACAACGCTGCACAGACCGCAGATAAGCCTACAGTTATCCCGTGGGGAGAAGAAGGCTTCGCCCGATGGCGTCCGCCACCCGGCGTACTTCCTGTACCAGTTGAAAAAAGAGCTCCGGTCGCAGGGACTGCGCGCCGTCAGAAAGCGCTTCCTCCGGCCGAGGATGTACTTCGATCAGCAAGCCATCCGCGCCCGCGGCGACCGCAGCCCGGCTCATGGGAAGCACAATATCCCATCGACCGGTGGCATGGCTAGGGTCGGCAATCACCGGCAGATGGGAGAGCAATTTCAAAAGGGGCACGGCGTTCAGGTCGAAGGTATTCCGGGTGAGCTTTTCGAAGGTGCGAATGCCGCGCTCACACAACATGACCCGGTAATTGCCGCCGGTCAGGATGTACTCCGCGGCCATGAGCAGTTCCTGTACCGTGCTCATCATCCCACGCTTAAGCAACACCGGACGTTGTACCTGCCCTACCGCGTGTAATAACCCGTAATTTTGCATGTTACGAGCCCCGATCTGAAGAATGTCCGCGTACTCCGCTACCATCGGCACCATATCAGGGGTCATCACCTCGGTAACGATATATAACCCATAAGTTTCTCGAGCCTCGGCAAGGATCTCAAGGCCCTTAAGCCCCAATCCCTGGAAGGAATAAGGGGACGTGCGAGGTTTAAAAGCCCCGCCTCGCAGGATAACGGCACCCGCTTCCTTCACCGCGTGTGCCGTCTCCAGAAGTTGAGAGCGACTCTCGACGGAACACGGCCCAGCCATGATGACCACATCCTGGGCTCCGATGGCCACTTCAGGCAACCCGGGATGGGGATCCAGGCGGATGACGGTATCTTCTGGATGGGATTCCCGACTAGCCAGCTTATAAGGTTGGGCAATAGGAGTGACCCGCTCCACACCGGGCAAGCGTTCAAATTCCTCGATCAACAGGTGGGAAGTAGCCCCCACCACCACAATCAGGGTGCGTCCATTACTGTAGAGCGTATGCGGTGTAGCCCCCCGCTCCTGGACTCGCGCAATGACGGCACCTATCTCTGCTGCCGTCGCGTTAGGGTGCATAACCACCAGCATGCCATCCTCTCCTTACGCTTACACCCTTAAGTAACGCTTTGGTCAATCAACGAGCCGTTCTGCCACTCTGGCTGAGGCGCTGCGGGGTACGATCCCAGCAGTTTTACAAAAGCGGCCTTGGAGAGCAGGCCCACCAAAGCCGCCTGACACAGCGGCTCCTGCCAGTGACCCTCAAAGTCCAGGTAAAACACATAGTGCCAAGGTCGATTACGCCGAGGGCGACTTTCCAACTTGGTAAGATTGATGCCTCGCTGGGCGAACTCACCCAAGCACTCATATAACGCACCTGGCCGGTGAGGGACGGCAAACACCAGAGAAGTTTTAGCACGTTCACAGGGCGGCGTTTCCCCCTGTCCAATCACAAAAAAGCGCGTGATATTCCAACGCATGTCTTGAATGTTCTCCGCCAACACCACAAGACCATAAATCTGAGCAGCCAATCGGCTGGCAATGACGGCCATATCCGGTTCAGGATGCGCGGCCAAATCTTTCGCGCCGCCAGCCGTGTCATACCAAGGCACCGGATGCCAACCTCGCTGCAGGATAAAGTCTTCGCACTGGGCCAGAGCTTGCGGATGAGATCGCACCCGCCGAATATCCTCTATCCGAGTGCCCGGTGCAGCCATCAAACAATGTCGCACGTGCAGGTAAATTTCACCTTGAACTTGAAGGTCATGGTCCAGTAGGAGATCATATACCTTGTTAATAGAACCCGCGACCGCGTTCTCCACCGGAAGGACACCGTGTTCCGCGCTGCCGGTCTCAACGGCCGCAAACACCTCTTCAAAGGTCCGGCAGGGGACGGTACTCACTTCCTCGCCGAAATGTTGATAAATGGCTTCTTCCGAAAAAGCCCCATGTTCCCCTTGAAATGCAACCCGTATCATTGCGGGACCCCCCGTTGGCGAAATGCATCCAGCTGCTCCTGGATCCACGTTTCCAGTTCCTCCCAGTCAATAGGGGGCAGTTGGGCCTGGTCTGGACGCAGGCTGGCCGCTTCCTTAAGGTACACGTGCAAAATTTCATCCTGGCGTTTGGTGGTATTCCAGTGCACCAGAATGCGCACCACCCGGGGTAACTGACCAGGCACATTCATCTCGTGGCCACACAGAAGTGGCACATCCCACCATCCCAACTGACGAGCAGCCAAGGCCGGGAACTCCGCGTTTAAGTCCGGTGTGGTGGTGAAGATGGCGCTGGCTACATCTTCAGCGCGGATGTCATTCAACCGAATCATTAAGGCCAACAACTTTCGGGTTTCCCGGAGAATGGCTTCCCGCGTATTTTCCTCTACTGTGGTTGCCCCCCGCACGCCACGACAGACCACCCTCATGGCCAGTTGCCTCCGCAATCGTTCGTCCCCGGTCAGAATAAAAAAAGAGCGTGGGACTTTCCGTCCCACGCTCCGGAGATCCGTCCGTTTTAGCTATAAGTTAACCTACCATCACCGGTCGGACCCGGGCGTGGGACGGGTTCATAAAGCCCCAAAAGTAAAAGTAAAACCCAAAATAGAACACCCCACGCCGGGTCACGCGCGAGTCCAGAGCACCAACGAACCCCCACTCACCAACACTGCCTTGTCCGACCTGTTTCTGCACGTGCTCTGGACCCCTCATGATGCCTCACCCTTGTTGCTACACCTTTACTACCCCCTCATCATAGTGAAACCTCCCTGACATGTCAAATTTCCAACGATAACCATATGTAGGGGATACCCTCCTGCCTTCCACAACCCCGCTTACGTTCCTGAAGGGAGTTCCCCATCGATGTCCTGTCCATTCCGAGCGCTCAAATGCACAGGAGCGCAGTCTCAAAAGAGGATTTGACACCTCAACTCAACGTGGGTATAGTATGCCCAACCCGGTTCTTTACCATGTTCGATCATGGCGAAGGCAGCAGAGGTGCCCGACGCCCCGGATGGCAGGGCTTAAAGGCGAAGCCGGTGAGAGTCCGGCGCTGCCCCGCAACGGTAACCGGTCAATACCCAATACCTGGTATTCAGGTATCCAGGTATTAGGTATTAGGCCGGAAGCCCGGTCGCCCGCCTCTGCTGGCTCTCCGTCCTCTCGCGGGAGGGGAGGGAGCACGGCGTCGTTCCGGCGCCGTCCTGAAGTTTGGAAGGTCTGGCTCACTTACCCGGTAAGTGGCCGCCGCCAGACTTTAGGCATTGGCTTCCGCACCCGGCTCGCGCGAGCCGGGTTTTTTGTTGTCCGGCTCGCGCGAGGGGTCTCTCTACCCATCAGGCGCCCGGTCCTCCCGCGAGGGCTGGGCTCTTTTATTTTCGTGACGCGTGACGCGTGACACGTGACGGGTGTTGCGTGTTACGTGTTGCGTGTTACGTGTTGCGTGTTGTGTGTTGCGTGTCACGCGTTACGCGTTACGCGTCACGCTACCAGGGAGGTGACCTGATGTGGCCGTATCCAAAGCGCATTGTGTCCCTCGCGGCCGAGGGGGCCGAGATACTGGACATGCTGGGGGCTTTTCAGCGGCTGGTGGGGGTCAGCGGGTTTACCCGCCGGCCGGCAAAGGCGCGCGATTTGCCCAATGTCGGCGGGTTTGCCACGCCGGATTTGGAGAAGGTGCTGGCGCTGGAGCCAGACCTGGTTATCACCATGAGCGACATCCAGGCCGAGGCCGCCGCGTTCCTGGTGAAGCACGGGGTTCCGGTGCTGGCCTTGAACGCCCACTCGCTGGACGACGTGTGGCGGAACATCCTCCTGGTAGGGGCGGCGGTCGGCCGTCAGCAGGCCGCGGAAGCCGCGGTGACGCGGCTCCAGGAGGAACTCGCCAACGTGCGGCGTCGGTACGCGCCCGCGCGGCGGGTGCGCGTCTTCTTCGAGGAGTGGCCCGACCCGCTCGTGGCCGGCATCGGCTGGGTGAGCGACCTCATCGAGTACCTGGGCGGCGAGGACATTTTCCGGGAACTGCACGACCGACGCCGGGCGCCCGACCGGGTGGTCTCCCGGGAGGAGGTCGCCCGCCGGGCGCCGGAAGTCATCATCGCCTCCTGGTGTGGCAAGAAGGCGGACCTGGACGCCATTCTGGCGCGGCCCGAGTGGCAGGAGGTGCCCGCGGTCCAACACCGGCACGTGTACGAGATCCCGTCGGACATTATCCTGCAGACCGGCCCCAGCCTGCTGGAAGGCGCGGCCCAACTGGCCCGCCTGCTCCACCACGTCGCCCAATCTCCAATCTCTAATCTCCAAACTTGAATCTCAGGAGCCCACCATGCGCCGTAAACGTCAGCGACGTTCTCGTCCCGGCATCTACGTCCAACGCCTCGACGGCCAGCAGGTGCGCCTGTGGCCGTTGCGAGGCCAACTGTTCGTCTGCGCGTACGGGTGCTGTTGCGGCCACGAGGAGAAGGGCCACCCGCCGGTTCCGGTGGACCTCTACCACCAGGAGTGGGAACGCCGAGGATTGGCCCGCTTTGTGCACCTGACGTTCACCCAATGCCTGGGGGCGTGCGCCTTGGCCAACGTGGCCTTGTTGGTGATCGACGGTCAAGCGTACGCCTTCCAGGGCATGACGGCCGAAGTGGTTCCGGTCCTGTTCGACTTCATCGAAGCGTGGGTTGCGCAGGGCGCTCCGGCACCGCTACCGCCTCCCCTGGCGGAACGCGCCTTTCACCCTTACACCTGGCCGGAGGACCCGGTGGCACACCCTCCGGCTTGTGAGACCACGCAAGGCGAGGGGCAGGGATGAAACAGGCCGGTGGCATCTTGTTCCTTTCCCACGCGGATACGGACATCCTGACCCTTTACCACACGCTGGCGCGGCTTCCGGAGGGGTTCCCGCCGGTGCAGGGCATGGCCTTGCCCCCGGAGGCCGACGTGGCGTCCGTGGCGCGGGTGCTCGATGACCACGCGCCGCAAATTATCGTGGTGCGCGTTCTGGGCAGCCTGCGCCAGGTGCCGGCCCTCGCCGTGTTGCAGGATTACGCGCGCCGGCGCCAGGCCGCGCTGTTGCTGATCAGCGGCACCGGCACGCCGGACCCGGAACTTACGGCCGCGTCGACCGTGCCGCCGGACGTGCTGCAAACCGTGAGCGCTTACCTCCAGGCCGGGGGGCGCCAAAACATGGAGCACCTCCTGCGGTACCTGGCCGACCGGCTCCTGGGCACCCGGTTCGGCTACGCGGCGCCTGTGGCCATGCCGGCGCACGGCATCTATCACCCAGACCTGCCTGCTGAGGCCACGCTGGCGGACTGGCTGGCCCACCGACAGCCGGACCGCCCGACGGTGGGCATCCTCTTCTACCGCGCCCACTGGCTCAGCGGCAACCTGGCCTTCGTGGACGCGCTGGTGCGGGAAATCGAAGCGCGCGGCGCCAACGTCCTCCCAGTCTTCACCGCCTCCCTGCGCCTCACCCACACCACGCAACACGCACCACGTAACACGCAACACGCAACACGCAATACGCACCACGCAACACCTTCCCCCTGGCCCCAGGCCTTCGACTTCTTCCTCCACCCGGAAACGGGCGAACCGCTCGTCGATGTCCTTATCACGACGCTGGCCTTCGCCATGGGCGAAGTGGCCGCGGACACCTCGCACAGCAGCGACTGGGCGGTAGCGGCGCTCACCGCGCTGGACGTGCCGGTGATCCAGGCGATTCCCAGCAGCATGACCCGTGACCGGTGGGAGGAAGCCTCCCGTGGGCTGAGCCCGCTGGACACGGCCATGTACGTCGCGCTGCCGGAGTTCGACGGCCGCATTATCACGGTGCCCGTCTCCTTCAAATCGCCGATCCCGAGTCCCCAATCCCCGATGTCATCTCAGGTTGCCGTGTACCGTCCCGAGCCCGACCGCGTCGCCCGCGTCGCCGGCCTGGCCTTGCGGCTGGCCGCGCTGCGGCGCAAGCCCAACGCGGAAAAGCGCATTGCGTTCATCCTGACCAACTCGGCCAACAAGTCCGAGAAGGTGGGCAACGCGGTGGGCCTGGACGCGCCCGCGTCCCTGATGCGGGTGTTCGCGGCCATGCAAGCCGCGGGATACCGCCTGGAGAACGTGCCGCCGGACGGCGACACGCTCATTCACACCTTGCTGGAACGGGGGTCATACGATCGGACCTTCCTCACCGAGGAGCAACTCGCCCGGGCCCACATCCGCATCCCGGTGGACACGTACCGCCGCTGGTTTGCCGAACTGCCGGAGCCGGCCCGCCGCCAGATGGTGGAACAGTGGGGCGAGCCTCCGGGCAACGCGTACATCTACGATGGGCACATCTGCCTTCCGGCGCTGGAACTGGGGAACGTGCTTGTGCTCCTCCAGCCCCCGCGGGGGTACGACATGGACCCCGACGCGATCTACCACCGGCCGGACCTGCCGCCGCCCCACTTCTACTACGCGCTGTACCGCTGGCTGGACGAGGTCTGGGGGGCGGATGCCATTGTGCACGTGGGGAAGCACGGCACGCTGGAATGGCTGCCAGGGAAGGGCGTTGGCCTTTCGGGCACGTGTTACCCGGACCTCTTCCTGGGTGACATGCCCCTGATTTACCCGTTCATCCTGAACGACCCCGGCGAGGGCACCCAGGCCAAACGGCGGGCGCACGCGGTGCTCATCGACCACCTCACGCCGCCGATGACGACGGCCGACACGTACGGGGAACTGGCCCAGTTGATGCAACTGGTGGACGAGTACTACCAGGTGGAGCAGTTGGATCCCAGCAAGTTGCCCCTGTTGCAGCAGCAGATTTGGGACCTGATCAAGAAATCCCACCTGGACAAGGACCTGGCGCACATCCTGCACCACCACCACGACGACCATGATGAGGACGACCACGACCACGAGGACGAGCACGAGGTCGAGTTTACCGAGGAAGGCCTGCCCGCTCCGCTGACGGAGATGAAGGGCCGGGATGTGGCTCACCTCATTGAGGACATCGACGCGTACCTGTGCGAGTTGGGCGCGGCGCAGATTCGCGACGGGTTGCACATCCTGGGCCAAGTGCCGGAAGGGGACCAACTGGTGGACACCCTCTTCGCGCTGACGCGGCTTCCCAATCTGGACGTGCCCAGCCTGCGGGCGAGCGTGGCGGCCTGCTTCGGCCTGGATATTCGGGATCTGGACAACCACCTCGGCAAGCGCCTGGATCACGTGCCGGACGCCCTGGTCCGCCTGGCGGACCGCCCCATCGTCACCGCGGGGGACGCGGTCCAGGCCATCGACGAACTGGCCAAGCACCTCATCGCGCTGCTGGCCGAAAAACGCTTCGACCCCGCGGCCATCCCCTCGGTCCTCCAATCCCTAATCTCGAATCTCCAATCTCCCAATGCCACCCCCATCCAACGGCTCAGTACCGTCCTGCACTTCATCTGCACCCACCTTGTCCCCGTTCTGCGCCAAACGGAAAACGAAATTGCCCACCTGCTGGCGGCTCTGGAGGGCCGTTTTGTGCCACCTGGCCCCAGCGGCGCGCCGACGCGGGGGAACGCGCACGTCTTGCCGACCGGCCGCAACTTCTACGCGGTGGACCCGCGTACCGTGCCGTCGGTGGCCGCGTGGGAAGTGGGC
>WFWT01000113.1 GCA_015490995.1 Anaerolineae bacterium
AGGCGTCAGCGTAGGGGTCGGCGTGGGCGTGGGTACGGTGTTGGCCACCTCGACCCGCACAACCGGCGAGTCAATATAGTTCCCGTCGATGCGCACTACCCGGACCTTCAGCGCGTATGTGCCGTCGGGCAGGGTGCGCGTGTCCCATAACCCCAGCAGACCGTTCGGTTGCTGGTTGAAGTGCATTTCGCCGATAAGGATCCATCCCTGATCGGTGGGGGGTGGCGGCCAGGGCGCATAGTACAGTTCGTACCGCTGAAACTGCGGGTGCACCGCAATGCCTGAAATGCGCACTTCCCCGCGCACGGTTTCGCCATCTGCCGGAGAGGTGATCAGCGCTTGAGCGCCCTGGGCTGCTGTAGTGGAAACCATGAGCAACAGCATCAGGCCAACCAGCAGCCAGGTGGCGAGATCACCTCGCGCTCGGCCTGGACTGCGTCGGCATATCCCACCATGCCATGGGTGAGCTCCCCATCTGCGGATATCCATAGGTGCTTTGCCTCCTCCGCCTGTCGGATTCTCCACCCTCACGTGCTAGGAGCCCCTTTGTGTGTTGTTATGACACCGGTTTCCGGATCGGAACAGTGTAACACGCTTGGTGACGGCCACCAATTCCCGGTTCGTCCGCGGTCCTAAGAGAGGCCGTACTCGACGTCCCGTCCCCCGTGTTCGCCTTAGCTAACGGCATAGGTCAGTTCCCCACCGGGCACTACAGGATGATGAAGGGCTTCTGTCAGGGAGCGGTCCTTCTCCAGAAGGAAAGTGGACACGCCGTGTTTGGCCAGGTGAGGCAACACCTGGCGCACCGAAGGTAAAGCCCCGAAAGAGGCCCCGTCCACCAGCACAACTACCGGCGATATGCCCCGGCGGCGTAGCTCCAGCAACGGCGGCACCCAGCGCGGCGTCCAGTTCCCGGTGATCAGGATCAGCGTGGCATACCGTTCAAAGGTGGTGAACTCCGCGAGCAACAACTGATCCAGGGCGACCCGTCCGGAACTCTGGCATTGGGCCAGTGTCTCCAGAAGTTTGTACAGCTGTCGTTCCCCCCGGTCCGGGGGCAGCAGATGGCGGTGCGGTGCGTAGGTGATTAGCCCTAGGCTGCGATCGCGGCGCAGGATATATCGGCCAAGGGTGGCAGCTGCCGCGATGGCGTACTCTCCACCGTGGGGAGGCAGCGGATGGCGTCCCTTGGGTCCCGGCACGCGTGGCCACCCGGCTTCATCGGCACTGCCTTCCCAGAGATGACCGGTGTACACCTCCGCGTGCATGTCCAGCACCAGCCACACGTCGGCCAGGGGGTCTTGCTCGAACTCCTTGGTCATTAGCCGTCCCACGCGGGCGGTGGTGGGCCAGTGGATGCGGTTTAGGGTGTCGCCGGGTTGGTATTCCCGAACTCCGGCCACGGTGGTCGTTACCTGAGTGGCGCGGCGGCGCACCGTTGTCCCGCCGGAGAAACGTCCTTGGCGTACCGGGAAGAAGGACAACGGTGCCGTGTAAGGATACACAATGATCTCCCGGTGCTCCGGGATATCCCGGGAGAACATGAACAAGCCGAAGGGGTCGCTGCTGAAGAGACGGACTGGACCCAGGCGGAATATGCCCCGGGATAACAACCGGGTTCGCACGTGCCACCGATACGTACCTTTGCCGCGGATGCCGGGCACCACATGACTGATCCGATGTTCGGGTAGGGTGGAGAAATCTCGCACCTCCACCCAGAGCTTGGGCAGCCACCAGCGGTTAATGAGGCTGAGGTGTTCTTCCAACCACTGGCCCACGTGGCCACGTTGCAGGGTGCTCGTTCGTCGGAAGCTCACACCGCGCAGGTTGGTCCAGGCCAGCACCCACGCGCCTAACAACAACCCTGTCAACACGTAAGCCAGCTGGTAAGGTAACCGCCGTCCGGTACTGAGGGCTAACACCCATGCGCCCAACGCGATGAGGACGGGCGTCCCAACGCGTCGCCACTTTTGCATGGCCTTTTTCACCTTCCTGGCCTGTGGTCACCGCGCGGGGGCTCACACGCGGGCGCCGGGCACCGGGACGCGCTGCAGAATATCTGCCACCACGTCTTCAGCCTGTACGCCCCGCATGCGCGCGTCGGGGGTGACCAGCAGTCGGTGGGCCAGGATAGGCACGGCCAGGCGTTTTACGTCGTCCGGCAGCGCGTATTCCCTTCCTTCCAGCGCGGCTAGGGCCCGCACCCCTTTGAACAGAAACAGCGTGCCTCGGGGACTGGCGCCCAAGTAGATGTCTTCGTGCTCCCGGGTCGCGGTGACCAGATCCACGATGTACTGTTTTACCAGATCGTCCACGTAAACCTCCCGCACCTGCTGCTGCGCAGCAGCCAGTTCCTCCGCGGGAACCACCTGCTGGATCGTCTCGATGGGGTGATGATTCCGCTGGACGTCCATCATGCGCATCTCCTCTTGGGGAGGGGGATAGCCCAGCCGTACGCGCATCATAAACCGGTCCAGCTCCGCTTCCGGCAGAGGAAAGGTGCCTTCGTACTCAATGGGGTTTTGGGTGGCCAGCACGAAAAAGGGTCGGGGCAAGGAATACGTCACTCCATCCACCGTAATCTGCCGTTCCTCCATCGCCTCCAGGAGTGCGGCCTGGGTTTTGGGTGGGGCTCGGTTGATCTCGTCGGCAAGTACAATTTGGGCCATGATGGGGCCAGGCCGAAACTCGAACTCCAGCGTTTTCTGGTTGAAGACCGAAACACCCGTCACATCGCTGGGCAACATGTCAGGTGTAAACTGCACACGGCGGAACACACACCCAATGGAGCGGGCCAGCGCGCGGGCCAGCATAGTCTTGCCCACTCCCGGCACGTCCTCGATCAACACGTGTCCTTCGCACAGGAGCGCGACCAGTACCTGGCGGATTACCTCCTCCTTGCCCAAGATCACTTGTCCCATGTTGTTCAGCAGTCGCTCACCCACCTCACGCACGGTGCTCATTTCGACGTTGCCTCCACGAGGCGCAGGTTTACCCGTTGTCATTGCCTCATTCCACAAAGGTGCGGGGAACCCCTTCTAAGGGGGAGTCGGTGTCCGGACGCCAGGTGGCCAGCGCCTCGATCTGTTGGGCCAGGGCAATGTCCTTGGCAGTAATGCCGCCCGCGGAATGGGTCTGCAATCGGACCACCACCCGGTTGTAGCTCACTTCCAAGTCTGGATGATGCCATGCCGCCTCGCTAAGATAGCCGATGGCCGTCACCAGCAACAGCGTGGTGGGCCATCCCTCTGTCTTAAAACGTCGGACTAACGCGTTGTCCTCCACCGTCCACCGGTCCAAACCTGCAGCCGCCAGTGCTTGACGGGCTGCTTCCGGACGCATCACCTCTTCAGCCATGATGTCGCCTCCCCGGAGTCGTGCGCGTGTGTCCCCTTCTGGCTCCGACGGCGATGCCCTTTCGGAGAACTGAGATACCGACGCTTTCAGGGATGTTGCTCTCGCCGTCGAACATGGCCATAACGCGCGTGGGGAGCACCGTGTTCTTCATCCGGCCATCGACGGTTGTGTGCCCCAATGTGCCGCTGCCTTGTACGCTTGAAGGCAAGCGATATCCCTTCCCTTGCTTAAACTTGTGCCCCGACGTCACCGATGACCGGTATGACGTTCACATAGCACCGGCCACCATGGGGTCGCGGAGAGCTGACGGCTCGGTAACGGCTTTGGCCGACGGTTTCCTGCTTCCTGTCCGGTCTAAAGTATAATGTATGGGTGAGGAGCACCCAAAGATGACCCAACAACGGAGCGACGAAGAACTGCTAAAATATATTGCGCAGGGTGACGAAGAAGCCCTGGTAACCTTATACGACCGCTACGGTCGCCTGGTTTACTCCCTGGCCTATCAGGTGCTGCAGGATCATCAGCTGGCTGAAGAGGTCACCCAGGATGTGTTTACGCGGGTGTGGCAGGCGGCCACGTCCTTTGATCCGAAGAAATCCCGTTTCACCACGTGGCTGACCTCTATTACCCGTAACCGGGCCATCGATATCCTGCGGCGACGGCGGGTAAGGGGATTGACCGGACCGGGCGAAGCGGAGCTTAACACTGCCATCACGCGGGCGGATGAGCGTCTGTCGCCCGAGTACCACTTGGAAGCTTTGGCGGTCCGAGAAGCGTTACGGCAGCTCCCTCCTGACCAGCGGCAGGTCATTGAGCTGGCGTACTTCAACGGCATGACCCAGCGGGAGATTGCCGAACACTTGAACATCCCCCTGGGCACGGTGAAAACCCGCATGCGACTGGCCATGATGAAATTGCGCCACCTGCTGAGTCCGGTCCCATCAGAGGACGGCAAACGCAAACCCCCATCCGTCAATCCTGCCCCGGCCACCCGGGAGCGGAAACCGGAACGATCCGCATCCGACCAGGAGGGCGTATAAGATGGGCGAGGGAATCGCTGCCAAGGAGCACACGGGGGCAATGAGCGATCAGGCGCACCGCTTTGCATGGGATAACTTACCCGCTTACGCGTTGGGCGCGTTGGAGGAGGATGAACGCCGTCAGGTGGAGGCACACCTCCGGCACTGTTCATTGTGTCAAGAGGAGCTTGCGGCGTGGCAGGAGACGGCCCACAAACTCGCCTACGCGGTGCCGTTTTACGATCCTCCGTCTCACCTCCGCGCGGTCATCCGGCACGTGGTCGCCATAAGCCCGCAGACGGTCGCTCCCGCGGCTGTGTCGACTCCTCGTCCGGCGCGGGGCAACGAACTGGCCTCTTTCTTGCAACGGCCGTACATGTTCTTGACCACCTTGCTCATTCTTGCCCTTGGCCTGGTGGGCTGGAACGTGCGTCTCCACCGGCAAATGAACACGCTGCGAGCCGAAATGTCCGAAGTGGACGAGATGCGCAGCGTGATCGTGGAATACATCAACAACCCCAGCGCGTTTGAACACTTTACCCTGGAAGGGCCCAACGGTGCGCGTGCCCACTTGTTGTACAGCAGCGCGACCAACCGCCTAACCCTTATCACCGATGGCCTCCCTTGGCTAGGTGAGGACGCCGTGTATACCCTCTGGTTCCACGACGGTTCCGGGCAACGCGTGCTGGCCACGGTTTTCCGATGTGACCGTACCGGGCGTGCCATCGTCGTTTTTGAACCTCCCTTCCCCCTGGAGAACGTAACAGAGATAACCATTATGCCCTCGCGGGCCACGACCCCAAGCTCCCCGGTACTGAACGGTCGCTTGAAACGCCACGAAGGGAGTCCGGCGATCTTTGTCAGTTCGGCGTTGTAACGACAGTGGCGGGCACGGGAGCGCCTACCGGTTGGGGATTCTGCTTTCCCCCGTCGCCTTTTCCTCCTCGGTGATGGGGATGGTCGGAGCGCGTTAACATTGAACCTGCCATCGCAGCGAAAGTGAGGTGACACGTGAACTACTTGGACTATCCACCCGAGACGGCTGCCGACGTCGTGCGCGTGCGGCGACGCATTGAGGAGGCCGGCCTGCCCCCGAAACTGGTGGACCGCAACCTCCTCATCGGTACGTGGAACATCCGCGCGTTCGGCCGGGTATACCCGGCCTTCACAGAGAACCCGGAGTCTCCCAAGCGCAACCTGCGTGCCTTGGCCATCATAGCCGAGATCATCTCCCGTTTGGATGTAGTGGCCATCCAAGAAGTGCGTCGGGACGTGAGCGGCCTGCGCATGCTCCTGGACATGCTGGGCCCGGCGTGGGGAGTGATCGTTTCCGACGTTAACGAGGGCCAAGCGGGAAACGCGGAACGCCTCACATTTCTCTACGACCGACGCCGCGTGACCCCTTCCGGCTTGGCGGGGGAGCTTGTTCTGCCGCCCGAGTGGGGGGATAAGGCCATCCAGCAGTTTGCCCGGACGCCCTACGCGGTTTCCTTCCAGGCCGGCGAGGAAGCCTTTATTCTGGTGACGGTACACATCAAATACGGGAGTGGCGATCCCAACGAGCGCGTCCCCGAACTGGAAGCCTTCGCCGAGTGGATGGCGAACTGGAATCGCCAGCAAACTCGTTACCATCCAGACCTCATCGTGCTGGGTGACTTTAACATTGATCGACGGGATGATCCCCGCTTCGAAGCCTTTGTCTCCCGGGGGTTGAACGTCCCCCCTGCCTTGCGGAGTGTCTCGACCAACTTGGCTACCGGCAAAAAGGCCAAATACTATGACCAGATTGGGTGGTTTATGGGACGCCTGAACATGGAGTTCACCGGTCGGGCCGGGGCGATCGACTTTTCCCGGGCGGTGTTTAAGGAGCTCACCCGCACGCAAATGTCCTTTCGGGTGTCCGATCACCTTCCCTTATGGGCGGAGTTCTCCATCGATCGGTCCCGCTCTTACCTGATCCAGGCGCTGGACCTGGATGACACCCTGCCCGACCCGCTGGCTGCGGTGCCGGATTGATCCCGATCCCTCACCTGTCGGGAAGATCCTGCCGAACCCACAAAAAACGGGAGGGACAACAGGCCCCTCCCGTTTTTTTGTGTAGGCATGTCGTGTTCGTGCCCGTTACTCTCTGGGTGCCACGCCGTACACCCGGGCCGCCGGCAACACGACCATCAATCCCGTGTCCGGCTGGTCCAGTGGACCGACAACCCGTTCCGTGGCCTCCAGCAACCGGTCCACCATGGCCTCCTCGAACACAATTGTAAAGATGGTGCGGTTTGTGCCCTCCTCAAAGTGGTAAAAGTCCCGCAAAGAGGGCATGATGGGCAGGTCATCTCGCAAACCCAGGCTCTGACGGAGGCGGCCCAGTCCAGTACTGGGCAGGATTGTCGCTCCCCGAATGCCGACTTCTTCCCACGCCCGTAACACGTCGTTGAGCTTGTTGGTGTCGTGCAACACAAACAATACTAGGAACATGATCCCCCCTCTACACCGCGTGCGCTGTAGGTTGATCACGGAAAAGGAACCGTAGCAAGGGTGGCGTGATCAGGGTGGTCACAATAACGGTGGTTAGGATAGCGGCGAATTCCAATTCGGAGAACCACCCTTGCTCTAGGGCCAGGGTGGCGATGATCAGCCCCATCTCCCCGCGCGAGATCATCCCGGCACCCAGGCGAAGGGCATCTCGGCGGGAAAAGCCACCCAGGACCGCGCCGAGACCGGCCCCCACCCACTTGGAAACCACGGCCACCACCACGATGGCCAACATGAGCCAGATGGCCGATGCCGGCAGGGTTCGCATGTTAATACCCAAACCGATGGAGACGAAGAACACCGGCACCAGAAAACCATAGGCCACCGCCGCGATACCCTGATAGACGTGTTCTCGCTCTGAAGTGCGGGCAAACATTAGGCCGGCCAGAAATGCGCCGGTGATGGGAGCAATGTGCCCCATCACCTCCGCGGCGACCGAGTAGAAGAGCATCAGCGCGAAGGCGAGACTCAACACCCCCTGACTGATGGGCAACCGCCGAACCCACTGAACCACTCGGGGCAGGCCCCAGATTCCAAAGGCCAGGGCGAGGGCGAGGTATGCTACCATCCGGGGGCCGATAAGAAGGACGCTCAGGAGAGAATCCCCGCTGATAAACACGGCCATCGCCACGGACAACACCAGAATGACCACCACATCGTCAATGACCGCCGCGCCCAGCAGTCCCACACCGACCCGGGAGCGCAAAGCACGCAATTCCAGCAGGGTTTGGGCGGAAATGCTCACACTGGTGGCGCCGAGGGTCAGGCCCAGGAAAAGGGCTGCCGTGGGGGACATGTCAAACACGCGGCCGATGGCGATCCCCAGCGCGACCGGTGTTAGTCCTCCGAGGAGGCCCGCGAACATGGCCACCCGTTTGTTACGGGTCAATTCATCCAGGTGAAGTTCCAAGCCGGCGATAAACATCAACACCAGGACGCCCAGCTCTCCTAAGTGGCGTAACTGGGCCATCACCTCCTCTTCCGCCTGAATCGCGTGTGCCAGGTCCAGCACCGAGGGTCCCAGGAGGATGCCCACCAGCAGCTCACCTAGGACCATCGGTTGTCCTATCCGGTAACTGAGGTACCCGGCACTCTTGGCAGCGACGATGATAATCCCCAACAACAGCGCGAACTGCAGAAAAGGCGTCATTCTCCCCTCCGCCTACCACTTAATGTAACAGGGAAGAGCGTTCGGAAGACGTACTTTTCCGTCGGCCTTTTGCCCTACATCCCCTTTCCTTGCAAACGAGCAGTAATGAGGCGACCGGCCCGTTGAGGGATAGGAGGATGAGGGCGCTTTTGTGTTTCCCCGTGAGCCCTTTACAGGACATCCATTTCCGAACGCTCTCACAAGGATGATTCGAGGGCGAATTTTAGGCGCGCCAGTGCCGGGTGGCCAAATCTTCCAAACACTGAAGGGACGCTTCCCAATCGGGGCTTATCTGCAGCCAGTAAGTTCCCTGATCCGCGAGGTAACCGGCGACGTCGCTCACGTGATCCTGCAGCCAAGTCGGCTCCGCGGGGTTGATGAAGGTCACCTGAGCGAGCAATTCACCGGCATCCATCCAGTCATAGGCAGGCGGATCGGGGGTGGTGTACACATACACCAGGGGGCCGGGTCCGGCGTGGGGTTCCGTGCTTCCGGGCCAGGCATCCTCGATGTCCAGAACCAGCTGCCACGAACCGTCGGGCAGGGGCGCGCTGAAGCTTACATCCAGCTCTGGAAAGGCCTGGATGGCATGGCAGGGCAGGTGGAGCCACCATGGCACGCCCCAAAAGTGGTATCCTCGTGACGTACGCACGGCCATGACGTGGCGTTCTGCCACGACCCGCCACCGGGCGCGTACTGCTTGGTAAAGCAACACGCTGATGTCCGCTTCCGTATCCGTCACCAGGTACACCGGATAGCGGCGTCGCCAGAGCACCACCGCTGCGCGCAGGGGGATATATTCGTGCCAACTCAAGGTGTACAACACCGGCCCCAGGAGGAAAGCCTCCCGAATCAGATGAGGCCACGCCAGGATGTCCGGTGTCACATAGCCGAAAAGGTAGCCCCGTGCCAGATCGGCCACCAAGGTGCATCCAGGTCCCCAGGTAACATAGTAGTAATCTCCCTGAGCGCGGGTCAGCAGAGGCCATATCTGCCCCGGCACAGGGGTTTCGGTTGGGTGGGTGAAGAGACGCACTTGCAACAACGGCATCTCGCGCGTGGGAGGGCCGAAGCGAGCAAAGGCTTCGATGGCAAGGGTGAACAGGCGCGAGCTATTGGTCTGAAACCGTAGGGGCACGCCCATTACCCCAAAGATGGCATCGTGCCGCACCTCAGGATCCCGATATACCACATCCACCGGCCGGAACGGGTCCATCGTCCACCTGTCCCCGTTTTTGTCAGCTTGCTGCTTTTCCCCAAGCTCGGCGTTGTTCCCTTTCTCTGCCTCTAAGAGTGCGGTGGGGACGTGGGCTCCAGGCCGTGCAGTGCGGCCAGAAGGTCCTTCCCATAGCGTCGCAGTCGGGCCGGGCCGAGCACGCCCAACGCTTGTAGGTCCCCTAGGGAGGCGGGATTCGCCCGCGCGATGGTGAGCATGGCCTCGCGGGGCAGGATCACGTCGGAGGCGACGCCCAAGTGCTGAGCTACTCGGCGGCGCCAGGCACGCAGGCGTTCCAGACGGCGCCGGTAATCCGCAGAGGGTGGTGCGGGCAGCCGCGGTGGGGAAGGAGGCGTATGGCGACGGGCCTCACGCACCAGGGCCACCAGCTGCCGGGCCACGTCGGGTTGCAGCAGAGCACGGGTACGCACCACCCGGTGCAATTCTGCCGGTGAACGGGGCATAGCCCGGGCCAACGCGACCAGCTCCTCATTCCTCATCACTTTAAAGGGGGGCACGTCCCGGCGTTGGGCCTCCTCCTCCCGCCAACGATACAGCGCGGCCAGCACGGCGAGGGCCGGAGGCGGTAACGTGTGCACACCGGGTAACCGCCACATGCCCTCCATTGAGGAGGTTTGGCGGGGTACGCGTACCTCACTCAGGCGGGCAAAGTCCTCCTGAGCGATGTCCCACAGTTGGCGCGCTTGCAATTCCTGCTTCAGACGGTCCCGTAACGGGATGAGGAAGTGGGTATCTAACCGGGCGTAGGCGAGCAACTCGGCCGGTAAGGGGCGTTGCCCCCAATCCGCCCGCTGGTATCGTTTGTCCACTCGAACTTCAAAGTAGGTATCCAGCAAGGCGGCCAGGCCTACCCGTGGTTTACCCAACAGCCGCGCTGAATGCATGGTGTCAAACAGGGGGCACACGTGAAACCCAAAATCGCGACGTAATCCAATGAGATCGTACTCCGCGGCGTGAAACACCTTCTCCACGCGCGGGTTGCTCAACACGGTAGCCAGTTGCTCGATGGGTACGTCGGCCAGCGGGTCGACAATGTAATCGTGGTCTAGGGTTGAGATCTGGATAAGCGTTACCCGCTCTTGGTAAGCAAAGAGGCCATTGGCCTCGGTGTCTACCGCAATGACAGAGGCCTTCTCCAGGGCGTCTAGCATTCGGGCAAACGCCCCCGGTGTGTCCACTAAGGACCATTGTGTGTGGCGGAGACGCGCTATGGACGCAAGCTGAGATGTGGTACTTTTCGCGTTCACGATGCACCCGTGATATCTGTGTTCTCATCTCATTATGGCCGTCGGGTGCCGTGTTGTCAAACACCGGTGTACCGGTGACCGGCGTGGTCCACAGCAAAGGGCCTGCAGTTTGACGAGATGAGCCGTTATCCATACAATCCAGTAACTCCTTGGTGCCTGGCTTCACAACCTGAGCATGTGTTGCGTGTGGTCGAGTGTGGGGAAGGGGTGTGTTCAGGGCGCCGCGGCCCGCACAGAACATATTCCTTCCCCACACTACATAACGGTGGCCTCGCCACCACCCAAAGGGCCCAGGGGTTTTCCAAGAGCCTTCTCAACGGTGAAAGGCTCTTTTTGCGCATCCAGGAGCGATGCAACACCGAAGAGGGAGGAGGCAGACCATGTCCAAGATGGGACTCAGTGCTGGCGAAGTTGTAGCGTTGTGGGCCGTGTTGGGCATTGCCGTGTTGGGGCTCCTGTACGCAGCCTTCCTCGCGCGCCAGATTCTACAAAAGGACAAGGGCACCTCCAAGATGCAGGAGGTGTGGCAAGACATTCGCTCAGGCGCCCGAGCTTACCTGCACACGCAGTTGCGTTCTCTCATTCCCCTGATGGTGCTCCTCTTTGCCCTTCTGGCCCTGAGCGTGTTAATTGTGCCTGTGACCCCGGAGGCCATTGAGACCTTTTGTGATGTTCCCGAGGGAGTGAGCCGGGCCCAGATAGAACAGTACGCCTGCCCCGCCGCCACGTGGTGGATCGCCGGCGGACGGGCCTTTTCCTTCCTTCTGGGCGCGATGTTCTCCTTTGCGGTAGGCTACCTGGGCATGCTGATGGCGGTGGAAGGGAACGTTCGGGTGGCTGCGGCCGCCCGCCAATCCTTCTCGGAAGCGTTGACCATCGCGTACCGTTCGGGCACGATCACCGGCATGTTGACCGTCGGCCTGGGGCTTTTGGGAGGCACTATCATCTTTATGATTTACGGGAAGTCGGCACCGGATGCCCTGCTGGGCTTTGGCTTTGGTGGGTCCCTCATCGCGCTGTTCATGCGTGTGGGCGGCGGTATCTACACCAAGGCGGCAGACGTGGGTGCCGACCTGGTGGGCAAGGTGGAAGCAGGCCTGGAGGAGGACGACCCACGCAACGCCGCGGTCATTGCCGACTTGGTGGGGGATAACGTGGGAGACTGCGCGGGCATGGCCGCGGACGTGTTCGAGTCCTTCGAAGTGACCATTGTTTCCGCCCTGATCCTGGGCATTGCTATTGCCGGGCAGCAGCTGGAGGCCGGCGCGACAGGCTCGGAGGTGGTCAAGTGGATTCTCTTCCCCCTCTTTGTGCGCGCGGTGGGGGTCATCGCGTCCATCATAGGCACGTACTTGGTGCGCACAGATGACGTCAAGCGGGATGCGATGGGCGCCATTAACTTCGGATATTACGCGTCGGCGGTCATTTCGATCCTCGGGTTCGGGGCGGTGAGCGCGGTGTACATGGGCGGCGATTGGCGCCCCTTCCTGGCCACGGTCGCCGGTGTGGCCCTGGCCATTGCTATCGAAAAGTTGACCGAGTACTTCACGGGCACGGAACACCCACCGGTGCAGGAGATCGCCAAAGCCACCCGCTTTGGTCCGGCAACCACTATTCTCAGTGGGCTGGCGGAAGGGTACGAATCCTCTGTGTGGCAGGCCTTGGCCATTGCGGTGTCGTTGGGGGTGGCCATCTTGCTCTTCTTCGGTGAACCGTACGTGTACATCCTGTACGCGGTAGCCCTCACCGGCATCGGGATGCTTACCATGACCGGTAATAACGTCTCCATGGACTCTTTCGGGCCTATCGCCGACAACGCCGGGGGCATTGCCGAACTGTCGGAGCTGGATAGCCAAACGATGGAGGTGCTGGACGCACTGGACGCGGTGGGGAACACCACCAAGGCGATCACCAAAGGGGTGGCCATCGCCTCCGCGGTGATCGCGGCGGTCTCCCTGTTCGGGTCTTTCTTCACGGACACCAACCTGGTCTTGGAACGTCTCGGCAAGCCCACGCTGGCAGCCATTAACGTGGCCGATCCGCTGGTGTTCATCGGCCTGTTGGTGGGCGGTTTGATCCCCTGGCTCTTCGGCGGCTTGATGATCCGCGCGGTCTCCCGCGCGGCAGGGGAGATGATCGCGGAAGTACGCCGTCAGTTCCGCATTCCCGGTGTGATGGAACGCAAGCGCAAGCCCGATTACGCCCGGGCGGTGGCCATCTCTACTCGAGCTGCGCAGAAGGAGTTGCTCCCCCTGGGCGTAATGGCCATTACCGTGCCCATCATTGTGGGGCTGGTGTTGCGGGCGGAGGCACTGGGTGCGTTCTTGGGTGGGCTGATCGTGAGCGGTCAGCTGCTGGCCGTGTTTATGGCCAACGCAGGCGGCGCGTGGGATAACGCGAAGAAAACCATCGAAGAGGGCCTGTTTGGCGGCAAGGGCACGCCTGAACACGCGGCATCCGTCGTGGGCGACACGGTGGGTGACCCGCTGAAGGACACCGCCGGCCCGGCCATGAACCCCATGATCAAGGTGATTAACTTGGTCGCGCTTATTATCGCACCTATGGTCGTGCAGTTCGAAGGGTTCCCCCTCGGCGTGATCGTGGTGTTGGCAATTCTGTTGGGGGCCTTTATATGGGCCCTGTGGACCACCAAGCGCCCGACGGAGTTGACCGGGGAAACGACCTCGTCCGACTGAGTTCCCGCATTAGGCCGTCCTCCCCAGAACGCGACGTAGCCGCTCCTCCCGGTGGGAGTGAGCGGCTACGTTCATTATTCCTGTCCCGGCACGTGCGGTCGCCTAGCTCAGGGCCTGTTTGGCTACCTCCACCAGGCGCGCGAACGTTTCGCTGTCCCGCACGGCCAGGTCGGCCAAGATCTTGCGGTCCAGCGTGATGTTGGCCTTCTTCAAGCCGTACATGAAGCGGCTGTAGGAAAGGCCGTTCTGCCGGGCAGCTGCGTTGATGCGGGTGATCCACAAGCGGCGGAAATCGCGCTTGCGCGCCCGCCGGTCCCGGTACGCGTACCACAGGGCCTTTAACACGGACTCGTTCGCCCGTCGAAAGACCCGATGCCGCTGACCCCAGTACCCTTTGGCCAGCTTCAGGATCTTCTTGTGTCGTCGTCGCGTGTGGGGTCCCCCTTTTATCCGTGTCATCGCTCGCTCCTTTCCGTGGCGGCAGGGTGTGATCCTGCACTTGACTTATGGCCACGTGATAAGTTCACCGCAAGGATTGCCCAGAGCCCACCGCGCGGTAGGCTGCAGGTGGTGTGGGCGTTCCCCCGGATTATTTCTTGTTCAAGTAAGGCGCCAGGCGTTTTACCCGGCGGATGGTGCCGGTGTGGTCCACCTCGATAAGCCTGTCGAAAAGCCGGATGTTGCGCTTGGCCTTCTTGCGGCGTAGGTGGCTGCGGCCGATCTTGTGCCGGCGCAACTTTCCCTTGCCCGTGTACCGAAATCGCTTGGCGGTTGCCTTATGCGTCTTCAGCTTAGGCATGTCGTCCTCCTTCCCGTTGCTGTTCCCAGCGCGTAGCATGTAGTCCTGTTTTCAGGCATACAAACGGGGAGAAGGCATGAACACCCCCTCCCCGTCCGGGGTATCAAAGGGCCAGGCATCCTCGTTTGTCTAGGACTTGTGGGGCGCCATGACCATCACCATGGTCGTGCCTTCCATTTTGGGAGGCGCTTCCACAAATCCCACTTCCGCAAGTCGTTCCGCCACCCCTTGTAACAGGGTGCGGGCCACATCTAAGTGTTCCACCTCCCGGCCGCGAAAGCGCATCCGGAAGCGCACTTTGTATCCCTTCGTCAGAAAACGGCGGGCATCCCGTACTTTAAAGTCCAGGTCGTGTTCCCCAATGTGGGGACGTAGTCGGATTTCCTTGACCTCTACTTGTTTTTGCGCCTTGCGGGCTTCCCGGGCCTTCTTCTGGAGCTCGTACATGTACTTGCCATAGTCCAACAATCGGCACACCGGCGGATTGGCGTTGGGCGCTACTTCTACCAGATCCAACCCCCGGTCCTCCGCCAGGGCCAGGGCCTCCCGCAAGGGCATAATACCTAGTTGTTTCCCGTCCGTGTCAATGACACGGACTTCACGCGCACGAATTTGGCGATTAACCCGCAGACCTTTCCTTTGGGCGCTGATTGTACCTTCACCTCGTCTGCTTAGGCGTTGTCCCTGGGGGACATTGTCCAGGTGGGTTCAGGATATCACAAGGGAATGCAGGTCGTCAAATTAACGCTTTTTCGGCGACAACCCGCTGTACCCGTTCCACAACCGCTTCGAGCGGGATGTTGTTCTCCCTCTCGCCCGTGCGCGTGCGCAGGGAAACCGTTCCGTTTTCCACTTCTTTGTCTCCGACGATCAACATATAGGGAATCTTTTCCAGTTGTGCCCTTCGGATCTTCGCGTTCATCCGTTCGTCACTTAAGTCGGCCTCTGCCCGCACGTCCGCCGCTTGCAAACGCTGGACAAGCTGTTGGGCATACGCATTGTGTCGGTCCGTGATGGGGATAACCCGCACTTGAACGGGCATGAGCCACACCGGGAACGCGCCGGCGTAATGTTCAATCATGATACCAAAGAAGCGCTCCATGCTCCCCAACAATGCCCGATGGATCATGTACGGCCGGTGCTCCCGGCCATCCTCCCCCACATAGGTCATGTCAAAGCGTTCGGGAAGGTTGAAATCAAATTGGATGGTGGAACATTGCCAGGACCGTCCCAGGGCGTCCTTGAGTTTCAGGTCGATCTTGGGGCCATAAAAGGCTCCGCCCCCTTCGTCGATCTCGTAGGGAATGCCGGCCCGTTGCAGGGCGGCTTCCAGGGCAGCTTCCGCGTCCCGCCACATTTCTTCCGAACCAACCGCCTTCTCCGGTTTGGTGCTCAGGTAGGCCTCGAACTCACTAAACCCGAAGGACCGCAAGATGTGAAGGCAGAACTGAAGCACCCGGTCAATTTCTTCGGGCATCTGATCCGGTCGGCAAAAGATGTGCGCGTCGTCTTGGGTGAACCCGCGCACGCGCATGAGGCCGTGCAACACCCCGGTGCGCTCGTACCGGTACACCGTCCCCCATTCGGCAAAGCGAAGCGGAAGCTCCCGATAGGAGCGCACTCGACTCTTGTAAATTAAGATGTGAAAAGGACAATTCATCGGCTTAATGTAATATTCCTGGCCGTCAATGTCCATCGGCGCGTACATGTTTTCCTTGTAAAACTCCAAGTGGCCGCTGGTCTCCCACAACCAGGAGCGGCCGATATGGGGGGTGTACACAAATTGATAGCCGTGCTTGAGGTGCTCTTCCCGGGCGAAGGTTTCCATCTGGTGACGGATAAACCCCCCTTTAGGATGCCAGAGCACCAGACCCGCTCCGAGCTGGGGCTGGATGGAGAAGAGGTCCAGGTCCTTGCCAAGCCGTCGGTGGTCACGCTTTTTCACCTCTTCCAGCCAGTTAAGATAACGCCGCAAGTCCTTAGCCGTCTTCCAGGCCGTGCCATAAATGCGCTGCAACATGGGGCGTCGTTCGTCTCCCCGCCAGTACGCACCGGCAACGTTCAACAGCTTGAACGCGTCCACAGGAATCTGGCCGGTGTGTTCCACGTGGGGGCCACGACACAGGTCGACAAACGTGTCGTGTTGGTAGACGGTCAACACCGGCCGCTCCCCTTCCGGCAAGGGGTTCCCGTACTCGTCTGTGCCCCGGGAAAGGATGTCCTCGATTAACTCCAGTTTGTAGGGCTGATTTTTAAAGAGCTCCCGCGCTTCCTCAGGGGTTACCTCTCGTCGGACGAAGGGGTGATTGCCGCGGATGATCTCCCGCATGCGCGCTTCGATCCGCTCCAGGTCTTCCGGTGTGAGAGGACGTGGGAGGTCGAAGTCGTAGTAGAAGCCGTGCTCGATGGGGGGACCGATGGCGATCTTAGCCTCTGGAAACATTTCCAGGACAGCTTGAGCCATCACGTGCGCGGCGGAGTGGCGGATGCGGTAAAGCTCATCGTCATAGCCTGGCCCACGTGAGCCATTGCCTCGGCCCTGTGCCTTTGTTTGTTGTGCCTGTACCGGCTTTTGTTCGCTCATGGTTCCCTCCTCACGTGCACACCCTGCTACCGGTTCCGTCGTGTGAGCCGTATATGGGGTCAAACAGCCCCCCGATTAAAAACCCCCCTCACCCACTGTTGGGGCGAGGGGGGTCCCACGCGGTTCCACCCAACTTCAGCACCGGCCTTGGGCCGATGCCCTCATTGGGGCCGATAACGGGGCCACCCGGAACGGCTTACTGACACGCCCTGCACTGCGAGCAGCTTGTCCTGACCCAACCTGCCCACTCGGCGTGTGTTCAACCGTCCACTCCCGGGGGGTTTTCGGCAGCTTCCGGTCGACGAGGGCTCTCAGCCCATGGCCCCCGCTCTCTGGCGCCTTCCACTGCCTACTCGTCCCGGTCGACGCGTTACAATGATGTACCTGTGACCGGCACTTAGTCCATCCCAACCGGATCGGCCAGAACAGGGGCGCCTGTGGGGAGCTTGTCCGCCACAGGCGCCTTTTCACGCACTGGTGGGCGGTAGAGGACTTGAACCTCTGACCTCCACGATGTCAACGTGGCGCTCTAGCCAGCTGAGCTAACCGCCCTTGCCAGTTCACTGCTCTATTATACTGGCAGGTGTTGCAAGGGGCAAATTGCTCACCGGAAGGCGATATCCCATCGGTTGGGGAATTGCTTAACGCATCGTCCGGCGCTGAGCCCGTGAGGGGGCGGTTAGCGGTTCGCCAGTCTGCCATAGCCGGTGGCTTTGCTCACAGGGTGTGACCCCGGTTTCGCCCACACTGTCATTGTACTTTTATCGTCGGTGAAACAAGGTTGAACCCAGAGGCCTTGACGCTACACGGCGCGCTTGCCATAATGCACATGCGAATGATTCGCAATTGCATGTCATCGTCCTCGCCCGGGCAGAGGACACTATATCACGTATACTGTGGAGGAGGAACGGCATGCAGGCGTTACTCGGCATACGTATACTGCCTGTGGTAGCTGCAGTGGTGCTGGTGATACTTGCGGCTTGTGCGCCGGTGACACCGGTCATTACCCCGGAAACGACCGGCCCAACCGGAGAAGAAGCCGCGGAGGCAATGACGGGAGAGGACGCGGCGGTGGTGTACATTTACTCCTCCCGGCATTATGGCCAGATGGAAGCCGCGTTTGTCGAGTTCAGCCGGGAGACCGGCATCGAGGTGCGCTTCTCCTTTGGGAAGGACGCGGCGTTGCGCGAGCGGTTGAAAGCGGAGGGGGAGTTTACGCCGGCCGACGTGTTGTTCACGGTGGATGGGGGTAACTTGTGGTTGGCAGCCCAGGAAGGGTTGCTCCAGCCCGTGGCCTCCCCGGTACTTCAGAAGAACATCCCGGAGGCGTGGCGGGATCCCAACAACCGGTGGTTTGCCTTTTCCTTGCGGGTCCGCACCATAGCTTATAATCCGGAGCGGGTGACCCCCGATGAGCTGTCCACGTATGAAGCCCTTGCGGACCCGCGGTGGGAGGGTCGTCTGTGCATGCGGCCTTCCACGAATGTGTACACGCAATCTCTCGTGGCCAGCCTTATTCACCAGTACGGCTACGAAAAGGCCCGGGAGATCGTGGCGGGATGGGCCCGGAACACGAAGGAGTTCATCGACAGCGATACCCGCATCCTGGAGACCATTGCGGCGGGCGGCTGTGATGTGGGCATCGCGAACCACTATTACCTGGCCCGCCTGGTGGTGAAAAACCCGGATTTTCCGGTGAAGTTGTTCTGGGCTAATCAGGTCGGTGAAGGGCCTGAAGGCCGTGGGGTACACGCCAATTTCAGCGGTGCGGGCATTACTCGGTATGCCCGCAACGTGGAAAGTGCCAGACGCCTGTTGGAGTGGCTAAGCACGTCCCGTGGTATGGCCTTGTTCGCGGCGGGCAACTTTGAATATCCGGTGAACCCGGAGGTGGAGGTTCACGAGATCTTGAAGCCTTGGGGGAATTTCAAAGTGGATACCACGCCGGTGGAAATCTACAGTGAGTTACAGGATGACGCTATCCGGTTGATGGACGAAGTGGGATATCAGTAAACAACCATGTTTGGCGGGGGAAGGCAACCTGCCTTCCCCCGCCTGTGAGGAGATGGGATGACGGCACGGCGGTCGTGGATACGGTACCACGAGGTGAGGCTACGTGGGTTCTTGCCCGACGGGTGGACCTTCGGGGCGCTGGTGGTGGCGGTGCTGGTTATGTTGCCGCTGATGGTAGTGGTGGTGCAGGCCCTTTTATCGCCCGCGCCCGAGGTGTGGCAACATCTCTGGCGGACCCGGTTACCGGACATGCTGGCCAACACGGTTGTTCTGCTGGTGGGGGTGGGGAGTGGGGCTCTTCTGTTGGGAACGGGCCTGGCTTGGCTGGTGACGGCATATCGCTTTCCGGGACAAAGGGTGTTCTCCTGGGCGCTGGTGTTGCCGTTGGCCATCCCTGCCTACGTGTTGGCCTACGTATTTATGGTGATCTTCGACACCGCGGGGCCTGTTCAGTACCTGTTGCGGCTCTGGTTAGAGGGCAACGTCTCCCTTCCCCCTATCCGTTCTCGGGGTGGGGCCATCCTGGTTATGGTGCTCGCCCTTTACCCGTACGTCTACTTGCTGGCCCGGGCTGCATTTCACGAACATGCGACGGGTACATTTCACGTGGCCCGCGTCCTGGGAGCATCCCGTACGGAAGCGTTTTTCCGGGTGGTGCTGCCCATGGCTCGCCCTTCCCTGGTGGCCGGGCTATCGCTGGTGCTCATGGAAGTCCTCACCGAGGTGGGGGCCGTCCGCTTTCTTAATGTGCCCACCTTGAGCGATGGCATTTTCCGCCTCTGGTATGATATGGTGAACCGCGAGGCGGCCATACGCTTGGCCGGCCTTCTTCTTCTTTTCACGTTCGGCGGCCTGGTGTTGGAACGTGGCCTGCGGGGACCTCGCAGCTACATGCAACACACTGCTGTAGGTTATGGCATTCCCCAGGTTCCCCTTTCCGGCATGCGAAAGTGGGCAGCTACTCTGCTGTGCGTCCTGGTGCTGGGGGCCGCGTTCGTGTTACCGGTGATTCAACTGCTCTGGTGGACGGGGCAGACCTTGGGCCAGCAGGAAATAGGACTGCTGCTGCCGATCTACTGGCGCTATGTGCGTAACACCTGGTTTTTGGCCACCCTGGCTGCCGTCAGCGCGGTTGGACTCGCCATTCTGTTGGCCTATGGTGTGCGTCTGTCCCGGACGTCCCTTACCCCGCTATTGGCCCGCAGTGTCGCCTTGGGGTACGCTGTCCCGGGCGCGGTGCTTGGTCTAGGGGTCTTGTTGACCCTGTCCTGGGTGGACCACCGCTTGAACGTCGTCAGCCGGGCCGTTATGGGGGTGTCGCTCGGCCTCCTCCTTACCGGCTCCTTTGTCGGTCTAACGTACGCATATGTCGTACGCTTTATGGCCGTGGCTTATGGGGGCGTGGAAGCCAGCTTGGAAAAGGTCTCGGCCGCCATGGAGGACGCAGCACGTTCTCTGGGTTCCACGCGCGGCCGCGTGTTATTGGACGTCCATCTCCCCCTCATAAGAGCCGGCACAGTAACGGCTGCTCTCATGGTGTTCGTTGACGTTGTAAAGGAATTACCGGTTACTTTAATGTTACGCCCTTTTGGATATGAGACTCTGGCTTTGTGGGTATGGCAAGAAGTGTCCGAATCTCTTTGGGAGAACGCTTCATTTCCTGCGCTTGTTATAGTTATTACCGGCTTAATCCCGGTCATTATAACGAACAGATTGGCCCATATAGGTAAAATTTCCCGGAACAACGCTGACCGCCGAGGGTGAAAACGCTCAGGAGACGTCCGGAATCATTTGCTCGCATTTCAAGGGGCTGAAGGAGGAGATGCAAGGTGAGAGGAATGTCCGTACGCAAGGAGCTACCCATCCAAGCGCGTCGCACATCCGTCCCAGGGGATGGCTCATGGGCGGCAGCAATGAAGGAGCAGAGTCCAGCCTTAGCTGTGGAGGGGGTGACCAAGTGTTATAACGGGGTGGTTGCCGTGAAAGGTCTCACCTTCACGGTGCAGCCTGGTGAGTTAATGGTTCTGGTTGGGCCCAGCGGTTGTGGTAAGACCACGGTGCTCCGCCTTATTGCCGGGTTGGAACACCCTGATGAGGGGCGCGTTATCCTGGCGGGGCAATGTGTCAGCGAGGGAAAGTCGGTGGTGCCGCCCGAACACCGGCGTGTAAGCTTGATGTTCCAGGATTACGCACTGTTCCCGCACTTGACCGTGGCCGAAAATGTGGCGTTCGGCCTGAAACGCTGGCCTCGCGCGCGCCGGGAAGAACGGGTGCGGGAGATGCTGGAAATGGTTTCGTTGAGCCACCTGGCGACGCGCTATCCGCACGAGCTTTCCGGCGGGGAACAACAGCGGGTAGCTTTAGCCCGGGCCCTTGCGCCCAACCCTCGCTTGCTGCTGCTTGACGAGCCCTTTTCCAACCTGGACATCACCTTGCGTGTGCAGATGCGGGAGGAAATCCGCGATCTGCTCAAGGCGTTGCACATTACCGCGCTTTTTGTCACCCACGATCAGGAGGAAGCCCTTTTTATGGGAGATCGTTTAGCCGTGTTGCACCGGGGCCGGTTGGAACAGATCGGCCCCCCGGAGGAGATTTACCACCGGCCGGCCACGCGTTTCGTGGCCACGTTCTTCGGGCCCACCTCTTTTATCCGAGCCACGGTGACGCCCAACGGTTTGCACACCGAGTTAGGTTTCTTGCCTCAACGGATGTCGGCTTCGGTAGGGAGCGAAGTGGACGTGCTTATCCGTCCCGACGACGTGGAGTTGGTCCCAGACGAAAAGGGAACGGCTCGTGTGGTGAAACGCCGCTTTCTGGGCATGCACCACCTGTACGACGTACTGTTGCCTTCAGGACGTACCCTTTCCGGGATGAGTCGTCACGTCCACGCCTATCCCGTAGGCATGAGGGTGCGGGTCGTGTTGCGGCCCGGTCACGAGCTGCGTTGGTTTCCGGTAGACGGCAAGTAGATGCCAAATAGCCCTTCTTGATTATCTTATCATGCGGTTCCAGATGAGGCCGGACGGCTCATGGGCCCGCTTCCACGCTTCGGAAGCGGGCCCGTAGGGTGTGGAGCATGGTGAGGGTGTTGTTGAGTTAATGGAGGAACATGGGTAATCCCTGTACACGTTGAATGTGTGGCCGGTACGCTTCCGCGTCGTATAGGTGGGCAACATCCACCGAACGGGCTCCCTGGGCGACCACGTCCAGGTCGACCAGGGTGTACTGCCCGCGTTGGAGACCGGTCATGTGCCCACTGACCCCTTCAACCAGCGCGTCCACTGCGAGGGTGCCGAAATTCATGGCCACCATCCGGTCCAGGGTGTCCGGTGGGCCGGAGCGCATGACGTATCCCAGTTGCTGGTACATGATGTTGATCCCGGAACGCTTTTTGATCTCCTGTGCCACGATGTAACCGATGCCCCCGAGCTTCTTGTGACCGTAGGCGTCCGCTTCGCCGGTGGCCACCATAGAACCGCCCTCGGGATAGGCCCCTTCGGAGATCACGAGGATCGCGTAGTGGGATGGATTCTCCTCCCGGTCCGCCACCAGCAATCGGGTTACTCGGTCGATGTTAAAGGGCACCTCGGGGATCAACACTCGGTCTGCGTCGGCAATGAGGGCGGTGTACAGGGCGGTGAACCCCGCGTACCGACCGAACACTTCGACCACCCCAATCCGTTCGTGGGAGCCCACCGACGTCCGGAAGTTGGTCGTGAGCTCGACAGCCCGGGTGATGGCGGTGGAGAAGCCGATGCAGTAATCGGTGCCGTTGACGTCGTTATCCATCGTTTTGGGAATGGCGATGACGGGAAAGCCCTCGCGGTGCAAACGGGCTGCGTAGCTGAGGGTATCGTCTCCCCCGATGGCGATCAGCGCGTCGAGTCGGAGGAATTCCAGGGCTCGCAGTACATGGCGGGTACAATCCACCCGACCGTTATCCCGGGCCACCCGATCCTCCGGGCGCACAAAGGTGGGTACTTGTTCTGGCTTCATGTTGGCCGGGTTAGTTCGAGAACTGTGAAGGATGGTGCCCCCGGTGCGGTCAATAGTACGTACCCGGTCCAGCGTGAGCACTTCGGTCCAGTGATTCAGGGTGCCGGGGTCGTCCGGATTTACGCTGACCGGACCCAACCACCCTCGCCGTAAACCGATAACTTCAATGCCGTGTTTGTGCGCCCGCCTCACTGCAGCCTTAATGGCCGCGTTAAGGCCCGGCACATCTCCACCACCCGTCAGAATGCCGATACGTCGCTTTTGGTTCATGATAATACCCTCCTTACCTGTCGATAACTGCCCATCGTTAGCAGCACGGTCGGCTTATGGGGACAAGCCCTCCTTCGCTGCAGGCTATGCTTTCCCCAGCACGGCGGCTAACAGAGCCATACGAATGTACATGCCGTTCTCAATTTGTCGAAAGTACGCCGCACGTGGATCGCTATCCACCGCGTAGGAAATTTCTCCAACCCGAGGGAAGGGATGCATCACGATCATGCGTTCCTTTGCCTGGCGCATCAGCTCGGTGTCCACCACATAATAGTCTTTGACCGCTTCGTACTCGCTCAGATCTTCAAACCGTTCCTTTTGCACCCGTGTGACGTAGAGGACATCCACTTCCCGGATGATGTCGTGGATGTTGTCTGTTTCCGTGTAGGGTTGATCCGTTGCGCGCACCCGCTGGAGGATGGTCTCGGGCATACGCAGGATAGGTGGACTGACAAAGTAAAACTCCACCCGGTAGAGGAGCAACAGTTTGGTCAGGGAATGCACGGTACGGCCATACTTGAGATCGCCGACCATGGCGATTTTCAAGCCGTCGATTGTGCCCAGCTCATCGTAGATGGTGAAGAGGTCCAGCAAGGCTTGGGTAGGATGTTCGCCGATGCCATCGCCAGCGTTAATGATGGGTTTGCGGGCATACCGGGCGGCCACTGCGGCGGCACCCACCTCGGGGTGCCGCAACACAATGACGTCCGCGTACTGTTCCAACGTGCGCACCGTGTCAGGCAGCGATTCCCCTTTGGCCACGGAGGAGTATTGTACGTTGTTGATAGGAATCACCTGCCCTCCGAGCCGCTGCATTGCGGCCATGAAGGAAGCGGAGGTGCGTGTACTGGGTTCGTAGAACAGGTTGGCGAGGACCTTTCCCTGAAGCAGGTCCACCGAGCCGAAGCGCTTGACCATGGCCCGCATTTCTTCGGCGACTCGAAAAATGTATGTTAAGTCCTCACGGTTAAATTGGTCCACCGAGAGAATATCTCGGCCGTAAAAAGCGTGCTGTGTGTGATCTGCCGGTTGAGGTGTGCCCTTGCGCGGTAAGTTGCGCAATTCCTCCTGCGTGAACATGTCTGCCTTCATGGCTGTCCTCCCTTCAGCGTTGCACGGTCGTCACCGCACACCGGTTGAAGCACTTGGCCGCTCCCTGGCGGCGCCAGGATGTGGCCCTCTTCAAAGTGCACATGCCCTCGGATAACGGTGCGCCGGACGCGAGCGCGCAGGGGGAAGCCGGTGAAGGGAGACCAGCCGGCCCGGGTGAAGAGCGCCCTCTCGTCCAGGGTCCACGTTGGACCGAGTTCGACCTCTGTGTACGTGTCCGGAGGAGGGGGCAGGTGAAAGATGCGGCGTGGACGGGTGTATACTCGTTCGATGACGTCGGCTAAGGTGAGACGGCCTTCTACTACCGCTGTGAGCAAGAGGGGAAGGGCCGTTTCCAGGCCAGGCATGCCCGGTGGGGGAGGTGTCCGCTCCTTTTCTGCCCGGGTGTGAGGGGCGTGGTCTGTGGCAAAACAGTCGATTATGGGCAGGTGATCCCACAACGCGCGTTGGTCCGCACGGGTACCCAGGGGAGGACGCACCGTGGCCCGTGCTCCCAGCTGGGGGAGATCTTCCTGGGTGAGGAAGAGGTGGTGTGGCGTGACCTCGCACGTGATGGGGAGGTTTTTCGCTTTCGCGGCCCGGATCAGGGCAATTTCCTCGCGACGACTCACGTGGGCCACGTGGACCCGTGTTCCGGTGAGCGCTACGAGGCCGATAACGGCTGCCAACATTATCCCTTCTGCGTGGACCACCACCGGCCCAGGACCGGGCCAGCCTATCAGGTACGCCTGGAGGAGGCCCAGGTCATTCAGGCGTAAAGGGCCGAAGGTGTCGTTCAGGTACACTTTCAGGCCCACCGCGCGCGGTGCCGCGCGCGCCACTTCGTCCGGGATCTGATCCACGGCCGCGCCCACAAAAAAGCCGACGTCACACACCGCTTTCCGGTGTGCCCGTCGGCACTTATCCTCCCACGTCGCCACGGTGGTCGTGGGAGGTGCCGTGTTAGGCATGTCCAGTACAGCGGTAAATCCCCCCGCCACCGCGGCCTGTGTGCCGCTGGTGATGTCTTCCTTGTGTGTGTATCCCGGCTCGCGCAGGTGAACGTGCACGTCAACAGGCGCCGGGATGCGTACCTGGCGCATGGGTCGAGTGTTACCCCTTGTTTCCGTTCGTGCCTGTCGCACAAAAAAACCCCACCTGCCACCCGCACGGTGGTAGGTGGGGCATCGTTGACCCTCTAATTGTACCCCACGTCCCCTTTACAGGGCAAACCGGTCCCAAAAGATGGTCCTTTTCCGCGGTTAACGTGCGCTCTCGAAAACCGGAGGTGGGGAAGGAAAGTGCACGTCCAGCTGAGGGAATGGGATGACAATGCCGGCCCGGTCGAAAGCTTCCTTGATGCGGCGACGCATTAATCGCTGGGCCGTCCACTGTTGGCCTGGTTGAACCCGTGCGATGAGTCGATACGTGATGCCTGAATCGCCGAGGACTTCCGGCCCTAGCGGAATGGGCGTCTCCAGGAAGATGTCGTCCGGGTTTTCGGCAAAGAGTTCTTCGCCCACCTGGGTGAGTACTGCTTCCACTCGGCCGAGATCGCTGTCATACGCGACGCTGACCTCCGCGATGGCCCGTGCCCAATCGCGAGTACGGTTGGAAAGAATGCGGATCTCGCTGTTGGGGATAATGTGCAGGACGCCTTGAAAGTCGCGCACCTTTGTGACCCGTAACGTCATCTCTTCTACGGTGCCTGCAATACCCCCTATGGCCACCCCATCCCCCACGTGAAATTGATCCTCCAGAAGGATAAACAGGCCACTGATGACGTCCTGTACCAGCTTTTGCGCGCCTAGGCCCAGGGCCAGGCCCACAACGCCCACACTGGCCACGAGGGGGGCGATGTTAATGCGGAAGAGGTCCAAGATCGTGGCCACCACAATAAACAGGATGAACGCCCTTCCTAGCCAGCGCACGATGGCCGCAGCGGTGTTCAACCGTCGCTCTGTGCGCATGTCGGGCGCGGGCAACCGCTCTCGTAACCGATTTAGTCCGATGTCAAGGGCTTCCCAGGCCAGATAGGCGAGGAGGAGGATCAATCCGCCGCGCTCACCGGCTTGTCGGATGCCGGTCAGGGAGAGCATGAACAGTGTCTCCACGACGACCACCCCGGCGTAAATCAGTGCCAACATCATGCCCACCGTCAGCACGCGCCGAATGGGCCGGGCAAGCTCCGTCTGCCCTTTGACCACCCGGCGCAACATGCCCAATCCCACCGCGAGGATGAGCGCGGTCCACAAATCCCCGCGCGCGATCACGGATAGCAAGCGTTGTGTGATTTCGGTTACCCATACCATTGGCCTCACCTCCTTTCCTGATTGATATCAAGGTAACATGGCAGAAGCGCTACTTCCTTGCCGTTCCCCCTTGCCTTGAGTCATCTTCGTTCTCAGGCCAGAGGTAGCGGACAACACCACGCATTGTCCGTTGAACAACGCGTCCAACAACACCCGTCCGAGGGGATGGCTTTTGCCAAAGTGTGATGGGGACTCAAGGCAGTCGTACTCGTATCACCTGCGGCGTTTCGGCGGTTACTTGAACCCCTTCTAGCCACACCTGTCGGGTTGTGTTCCGCGCGTCCTCCACACGTACGTTGTACACGCCCGGTGGCAGGTATACTTGAGGCAACCCCGCGGTAAATTGTCCCAGAAAGCGTGGCGTGTCCTCGGTTGAGAAAACGTAAAGGGTCACGCGATCCGCGTTCATCGCTTCCACCACTAGCGTACCCAGTGTGGCCTGTAATGTATGGGTCAGCGCTTCCCCCGGTGATAGGGTAAATGTATCGCCGCTGATGGTCGTCCCGAAGGGGTTCACTTCCGTGACAGTGATCCGGTAGCGGCCGGGGGGTACAATCCACCGCGCGGGGGCATATCCTTCTTGCAGGGGATCGCCGGTATCACCTTCGGGATGTAATCGCACATAACCAGGGATGGGCAGCCCGCGCGGGTCCACCACCTGCACGTACAATCGACTCTGGGGATACAGCACCTGTACCTGGGTTTGTTCCCCTGGACGGACTTGCACGTCCCACGCCCATAAAGGGTAAGGCGCTAAATCCCCGTCCACCCGAACGTCGTATGAACCCGCGGGCAGGGCAATGGGAGTGTTCAGGGGGGCGGTGGCCACAACAAGGCTTTGCCGCCGAGCCGGGTATACGGTCACTACCCCACTCAGGGATGTCCCATCTGCAGTGACAGGTAGTACCCGCAACTCCCCTTCCCCCAGAGAGACCTCGAGGGTGGTGCGTTCTCCCGGACGCACCCGCACATCCTCTAGCCAGAGGAGGCTTCCCCGGTCGGTGTAGCCGCTGAGGCGTACCCGGTAGACCCCTGCAGGCAGGGTCAGACGGCTGTCATCTGCCGTCCATCCCGCGGCCAGAGTGGTATGTGGTTGACGGATGGGCACGATGTCCACAAACGCGGCTTGAGCCATCCCGTCCTGCTGAAAACGGAAGTGAAGCTCGCCTACCTCCAGCGTTATCCGTCGTTCGGTGCGCTGGCCGGCCACCACGGTCACCTCCCGCGCGTACGCCACTGGCTGAGGGCTGGTTTCCAGACGGACTACCGCCGAGTACGTGCCTGTGGGCAAGGGCACACGCGCTTCAGAGGCCAGGACGCTGTAGAACTCGCCCCAATCCTCGTGGGAAAGACCGATCTCCCCTGTAACCGGACGTCCGCGGGGATCTTCCAGGGCGAGGTCCAGTTCGCCCAGTTGTACGTGCAGGTACGTGCGCCACCCTTCGCGCACAGTAATGGTCGGATACAGCAAGGGCAACGGCGTCCCCAGGGTTACGGTGTACACGCCGGGACGGAGATCCGCGTCGACCCACGCGTCCACGGTAAAGAGTGTATCATCTCCTTCACTCAGCACGACCAGTGGAAAGAGGGGAAGACCTTCGGGGTTCACCACTTCTACTCGTAACTGGCCGCCGGTCGCTCTTCTTAGGATATCTTCAAGCGCGGCTTCTAGGGCCTGCGTTGTGTTCGCCTGAATGTACTGCCCGCCGGTGGCGGTGGCCAAGCAACGCAAGGGGCTCTCCGTGGCCTGCCCCACGTGGATGACGTGCACGGTCACATCCGCGTCGGCCCGTTCCAGCACTTGGGCAATTGCACAGGGATCTTCGCCGCATAAGGCAGCACCCGTTGTCAGGACGACAATGGACCGCGGCGCTCCTGAAGGGAACCGGTCTACCAGGGTCAGCAAGCCTTCTGCCAGGGGAGCTTCCCCACCCGGTGTCGGCCAAGTGAGGGAACGGAGGTCTTGGGCAGGTAGTGGGTCGCTCAGCGGGGCCTGTTGTAGAGGACACGCCTGACCGTTTCCCCCCAAACGGTGGGCTATTACCGGCTGTTGGGGCATTTGTCGAGCAAGCACGTTGACTACAGCCTGCTGTATTGCCTGCGCAGCAGTGACCCCGTCTGCCAGCCGTGTTTCAGCCCCTTGGGAAAGGTCGACCAGTATCCCCAGGGCACGCGGGCCGGAGACCAACGGTTCGGTGTACATCAGCGGCGGATTACCCCAAATGGCAGGCAGGAAGCTGGCGAACAGGCGCGAGGGGGGTGCCAGGGATGCTGTGGGTGAGGGGGAGGGGGTAATCTTTGGCAGCGTTGGCGCCTGTGTCC
>WFWT01000114.1 GCA_015490995.1 Anaerolineae bacterium
CGCCCCAAGCACCCAGGGCGTTTGACATGGGCAGAGACGAGTGCGTATAATAAGGGTGGTGTGAGGGGCGCTAGCTCAATTGGTAGAGCAGCGGACTCTTAATCCGTAGGTTGGGGGTTCGAGTCCTCCGCGCCCCACCACAAGAGCTGTTTTGGGAGGGCGGGCCAATTGGCCCGCCCGTTGTGGTTTTTAGGGTATATCACCGACCGAGGGAGCGCCATGTGGTGCACTGCTGATAGCCGAAGACGTCCACAAAACAGCCCGTTACATCGATGCCCCTTAGGTGACGGATGGCGATAACGGATCTTTATACCTTCCAGATTCTATCTCACCGGGTAGTCCCCCTAAACGGGTGAGATAGGCCCCTCATCCCAACGGTGCACCGGCGATAACAGCAACTGGGGATAGAAGATACGGAATCAGCTATTCACTCTAACAGGGAGAAACATGGACGAACAGGCGTTCTGGCAACTCATCCGTGGACGACGGTCCATTCGTCGCTATCAAGAGCGCGAGGTACCCGTAACAATAGTGTGGCGGGTACTGGAAGCAGCCCACTGGGCTCCCTCTGCCCACAACCGTCAACCCTGGCGCTTTGCAGTGATCCCCCGCGGGCCGCGACGGGAACGCCTGGCCCGCGACCTTGCCGAACGCTGGGTCGCAGACCTGGTGCAGGACGGCGTCCCCCCGCAGGAGGCCCGCGCTCGCGCGGAACGGTCCTACCGTCGCCTCACCCAGGCGCCTGTGCTCATCCTGGTAGCCCTCAGCATGAAGGACATGGACCGCTATCCCGATGCCCGCCGCCAGGCCGCGGAACATACCATGGCCGTGCAAAGCGTAGCCATGGCGGGTCAAAACCTCCTTCTGGCCGCGCATCACTACGGCCTGGCCGCGTGCTGGCTCTGCGCGCCCCTCTTCGCTGGCGACCTCATCCTTTCCCTGCTACAATTGCCTTCCGACTGGGAACCTCAAGGGTTCGTGACCCTAGGTTACCCGGCCGAAGAGCGCCAGAAGGGGCGAGCCCCCCTCACCGACAGGGTAATCTTCCTGGACGCGGAGGGTTGAGCTGTGACGCAGGGCCAACCAGAACACATCCCGGACCCCACGCAGCGCGAGCTCTTACACGTGGTTGTGCTGGCCGGGGGCGTGGGCGGCGCGAAGGCCGCGGCCGGATTGTACCAGATCCTTCCTCCTCAGGCCCTGACCGTTATCGTCAACACCGGCGACGACTTCGAACTCCTGGGCCTGCCTATCTCTCCCGATTTAGACACAATCATGTACACTTTAGCCGGCATCAACCACCCAGAGCAAGGGTGGGGTCTGGCGGGGGACACCTTCCAGGCCCTGGAGATGATCGGGCGGTACGGCGGCCCAACGTGGTTCCGCCTGGGGGATAAAGACCTGGCCACCCACATCATGCGTCGCTACCTGCGCGACCAGGGGCATTCCCTGACCGCGATCACCGAACAGCTGGCTCAGGCCTTGGGCATTCAGGCCCGCATCCTGCCCATGAGTGACGATCCGGTGTGTACCGTGGTGGACACGCCGGAGGGCCGTCTGCCTTTCCAGGAATACTTTGTGCGCCAACGCCAACAACCGCGTGTGTTGGCCGTCCACTTCGAGGGAATCGATCGGGCTCGACCCACTCCCGCAGTCATGGAGGCGCTGGCTCGCGCGGACGCAATCGTGTTCGCGCCTTCCAACCCTTACCTGAGCTTAGACCCCATTCTGGCCCTGCCCGGAGTGCGGGAAGCCATTCGCAGCCGACGGGAACGGGTGGTGGCCATCTCCCCTATTGTGGGCGGCAAGGCGCTCAAGGGTCCGGCCGCCAAGATGATGCGCGAATTCGGGGAGTCCCCCTCGCCGTTGGTGGTCGCGCGACGATACGCGGACCTGCTCGCGGCCTTTGTGCTGGACGAGCAGGACACGGCTTATCGCGACGCGATCGCCGCCCTGGGACTCCGGGTTCACGTTACCGATACTATTATGAAGACCCCGGCCGACCGGGCGCGCGTGGCCCGCGCGGCCCTGGCCGCGCTAGGCTGGGAGGTGGTGGATGAGCACGCGTGAACGCGCCGAGATGCTGGTGCTCATCCCCCTCAAGCCTCTAACCCGGGCGAAAAGTCGCCTGGCCCCCGTGCTCACCCGTGAACAACGTCAGCAGTTGGTACAGCGCTTGCTGGGCCACGTGTTGCGCACCGTGCAGACAACACCTCTGACCACCCACGTGGCCCTCGTCACGGCAGAACACCGCCTGCCAGTAGGGGCACACGCCCAGGGCCTCCTTTGGCTGGCAGAGGACGCAGCGTGGCGGCTGGATGTGGAAAGCAGCGGCGTGGGGGTCACGGTCCTCCCGCACGAGGCCTCAGAGCTGGAAGTATCCTTGAATCAAGCTGTGGGAGACGCGCTGAACTGGGCCGCAGCTCAGGGCTATCCCCACGCGCTGGTGCTTGCCGCAGACTTACCCCTTCTCACCCCCCAAGATATCCTTGCCCTCTGGCACGAAGCCCGCAAAGTAGAGGGCCCGGTAGCCGTCCTTGCACCCGACGTGCATGACGAAGGCACCAACGCGCTTCTCCTACGTCCTCCCGATGTCCTCACCCCCGCCTTCGGACGGCGCAGCTTCCGACGGCACCAAATCCAGGCATTGCACGCGGGCATCGCCGTGCGGGTGTGTCGCACGCGAGGCCTCGCGTGCGATGTGGACACCGATGAAGATCTGCAGGCCTACTTGCCCGAGTGGGATGCCCGGCTTCGGGGAGAAGGGGTAAACCATGGGAGCTGACGACCGAGGCCGCTGGAGGCCGGTACGTTACACCGAACCGCCACGGTGGCGGCACATTGTGCTAACGTTTCTGGTGTTGGTCATAGCCCTCGCGCCGGTACCAACCGTAGTGGAAGATCTACAACGACGCACCCGAGGGGTCGTCTTTGGCGTACCCCCGCGGTGGCCACACACCGACGTGGTGCCTTACGCGGTCAACGCGGACCTGGTACCTCTGAACGAGACCGAGCTGGCACGAGCGCTGGACCTACTGGTTCAGGCCGGCTTTGGGTGGGTGCGCTTGCGATTTCCCTGGTTTGCCATTGAAACAGCTCCTGGCCAGTTTACGTGGGAGCCATGGGATCGGGTAGTACAAGAGGTAACGGCCCGCGGGCTGCAAATCATCGCCCTCGTAGATGGGACACCGCCCTGGTATCGCCCCCCCGGTGAGGAGGACAACCCGGTGGTGCCTCCTACCGACCTGAGCGCCTTTGCCCGCTTTGCCGCACGATTGGCAGCCCGTTACGCCACAGCCATTGACTATTACCAAGTGTGGGACCAGCCTAACGTTACTCCCTTTTGGGGAAACCGGCAGGTGGACCCTGCCGCATACGTGGACATGCTCCGCGAGGTGGGGGGAGCCATTCGGGAAGCGGATGAAACCGCGTATATCTTGAGCGCCGGCCTGGCTCCAACCACCCTTCAAGAGCCATATCACATGAGCGATGTCGCCTACCTGAGGGCCATGTACCAGGCAGGAGCACGAGGCACCTTTGACATTCTGGGGGCCAAGGCTTACGACCTGGAAGGGGACGACCCCTGGCAACGGGAGTACCGCGAGGACCGATTGGGAATTGCGCGATTGGTTCTACTACGCGAAGTGATGGAACGTTTCGACGACGGGGACACACCCGTATGGGTGGTAGGCTGGGGGCGCCATGCCACACCACCGGGATGGACCGGCCGTCCTAGCATCTGGGGAACGGTGAGCGAAGCGGAGCAGGCGCGTTACGTCTATGAAGTGTTCCGACGCAAGCGTTTAGAGTGGCCTTGGTTGGGTGTCCTGACGTGGGATCAGTTCTACCCCCAGGTGCCCCTGGATGATCCTCTGTGGGGCTTTGCACTGCTACGGCCGGACTGGCAGCCTCGACCGGTGTACTTCGCCTTTCGCGATCTGGCAACCGGCCCCCCTCTTATCGGCATCGGCCGATACGGTCCTACGTCCTGGATTTGGCAAAACCCCGACCCCGAGCTGCGGCACGCTCTCCTGGTAGAAGGGACGTACATCGCGCTTGTGGCCGGTGAACTGGTGGCCGTTGAAGCCTCCTTGGACGGTCAGGAACGCAGCGCCCTGCTGGACCCCGGGCGCGAGCACGTGCTGGGCAACCAGCTGGCGCTTCAACCCCACACCTTGGTGCTGCGCTTTGACCCACCGGGGGTAACTACCCTGGTGGTGGGACGCAATCGCCCTCTGGGACCTTACATGGCGCTGGGCGTGCTGGCCCTTGTAGCCTTGGTCGCGCTGGCTCGATTGACCTCATTGGCCTTCTGGCCCCCTACAGAGCCGATAGTCCTGCCGGGGTTGATCGCTGTGTTAACCGCGTTTTACATCGTCGCCCCCACATTGCCGTTGAGCCTATTCACCCTGGCCCTCATCGCGGCCATCTTCTGGTTCCGTCCCCGGTGGGCTCTTGTAGCCGTCATGGGAGTACTGCCCTTTGTGGCAGTGACCAAGGTGTTGGGACGGTGGCAGTTCAGCCTGGTGGAAACCTACATTCTCCTGGCGGCCATAGGATGGGCCGGACGGTGGGGGGTACAGGCAATCGTGGCGGCAAGCGCCTCGTCCCGCGCGTTGCTGACCCACCGTTTGCGGCGAGCCCTGGAGGAGATGTGGTCCCTCCTTCGCCCACGGGAACCCCTGGACGTTGCCGCCTTGGCCCTCCTGGGGGTGGCAGCCGTAGCCGCGGCCAGCGCGCGTTATCAGGAAGTGGCGTGGCGGGAATACCGATGGGTAGTGCTGGAACCCGTGATGTTCTACTGGATGATGCGCGTGCTGTGGCGGGAGGAAGTACAACGCCAAATGACACGCGCCCGGGCGCGACTGCGCACGTGGTTGCAGCGATACACATTTACCACCCATATGGACGCGGATGTTGTTCAGGTGGCCGTGCCCATGATCCACGGGTTACTCTGGGGAATGGTGGGCGCAGTGACGTTAGGTGCGGCATTGCTGGTATGGCAACCCATGGGGGCCTACGCGGAGGGGGTATGGCGTCTACGCGGGGTGTATGGTTCGCCCAACAACATGGCATTGGTGTTGGGCCGGGGAGTAGCCTACGCGCTCGCGCTGGCCCTCTTTCTACGGTCGACCTCATCTATCTCGCGCCTTGCGACGTGGCCTAAACCCATTCCCGGCATGTCCGTACGTCGAGGGTATGCCCTATTAGGCGGCGTGTTGTTGCTGGGATTGGTTGCCACCTTTTCGCGGGGAGCGTTGTTGTTGGGAGTGCCCGTGCTGGTGATGATCCTGGCCTGGCAGGCTCCACGGAGTGAACGTCGATATCTTTTACTGCTCCTAGCCGCCCTCCTGGTGATTCAAGTTCCCTTCTGGATGACAGACCGGTTTCGTTCCCTGGTCACAGGCGCCGGTACCCTGGCCCTGCGGGTGGATCTGTGGCGTGCCAGTGTGCGCATGGTGCGCGATCACTGGTGGTGGGGAGTGGGTCCGGACAACTTCCTTTATTATTTTCGGGAGGCTTATCTTCCCGCGCCGGACTACCCGGAGCCGAACCTCTCCCACCCCCACAACCTGATTCTCCACTTTTGGCTGGCGTTGGGCCTTCCCGGCCTGCTGTGGCTGATAGCCACCCTGGCCGCGTTTATCTGGACCGCGCGACGGTTGACGCGCTTTCTTCCCCCGGAAAGCACCTCCCGCGCCCTGGTCATAGCCGCGCTTGCCGCACTGGGCTACAGCCTTGCGCACGGCTTGGTCGATCAGTCCTTCTTACTGCCGGATCTGATGGTGCTGTTTTGGTTCGGCGCGGCTATCCTGGCCTCCATCCACGAACGGGTACGGACACGGTAGGCCCAAATGAGCCTGCTATCCGTGGCCGAATGAGGCTTACCGCTTCTCCTCGTCACCCTCCCTGTTGGAGCTCAGGAATTGTCCCAACCTCACCAAGTCCACCGGAATGATCCACTTGCTGGCATCGCTGGTGCCCAAAGCTTTTAGCACATCGTAATACTGTAAGGTCATGGTGTTGGCGTCCAGGGTACGGGCCACGTCAGCGATGGTGCGAATGGCCGACGCGTACCCCTCCGCGCGCAACATCTGGGCCTGGCGTTCTCCTTCGGCCTGCAGAATAGCGGCCTGTTTCTCCCCCTCGGCCCGCAAAATGGCCGCCTGCTTTTCCCCTTCCGCCACTTTAACTGCGGCCTCCCGCTTGCCATCTGCTTCGGTGACCATGGCCCGACGATTGCGTTCCGCAGACATCTGGCGGTTCATGGCCTCTTGGATATCGCGTGGAGGAGTAATTTCCCGAATTTCCACCGTGGTGACCTTTACGCCCCATCGCTCGGTGACCTCGTCCAACTTGCTGCGCAGGATTTCGTTGATCTGCTCTCGACGGGCGAGGACGTCATCCAGCAGGATGTCGCCGATCACCGCACGCAGTGTGGTGGTGGCAATGCCCACCGCCGCGCTGACAAAATCTCCGACCTGGACAACACTGGCCACTGGGTCGATGACCCGCCAGTAAATGAGAAAGTCAATGTCAATGGGCGCGTTGTCCTTAGTGATAGCGGTTTGTTGTGGGATTTCGCGGAACTGCTCCCGCAGGTCCACGCGCACCGCCCGGTCCACAAAAGGCAACAGGATGACCAGCCCAGGTCCCCGGGAACCAATAACACGGCCAAGCCGGAAGATGACCAGACGTTCGTATTCTGGGACGATGCGGACCATCTGGAAGAGCAAAACCAAAATTAGAAAGCCAAAAATGCCTAAAGTGATGAGCTCGCTCATGGGCCACCTCCGATTGTCAAGCGCATCATGAACTTTACCCTCTGGTTGACTGACCCATCCATCCGTTCACTGGCCGGTTGGGGCAGGCGCTCCGTCCGGCCACCTCCTAAGGGCAACGTGTTGCCGGTCACTCAGCTTTACCGGATGAGGCCTTCCCGGGCCATGAATTTCCGAACGTCCTCCTTGGCACTTAAGGGTTAGGTCGTTCCGCCGCGCGGGGCAACGAAACCGCAGGACGGGAGAGGTGTGGGAAGAAGGCCACATAGGGCAGGGTTAATGTCACCGGCGACGACCACGCCCCGGTCCAGCCGGCGATATCGTAAGCGCGGGCCCGGAAAGCGACGGTGGCGCCGGGTTCTCCCCAGAAGGTCATCCTCGTGCGCTGGGTGCGGGTGAGCCAGGATTGCCAGCCAGTGGTCGCGGACCATACTTGAAGGTCATACCCCACAATGGGGTGCGTGTCCTGTGCCTGCCACTGAACCTTGACGGCCGCCCGCCGTACCCGGGAAGGAACGTAAACCTCGGTAACCGGGGGGGCAAGATCTACGGCCACGGTGCGTGTAAGGGAACGGGTGTGACCGGCCACATCCTGAGCGTGTACGGTGAAAGTGTAACGCCCCTCTTCATCCACAGGGAAGGTCCACGGCACGTCAGACGCTTTCAGGTCGTCACAAAAGCCCGGCGTGATGCAAAGGGTGAGCACGTCAACCCCACTGCCGGCGTCGACAGCTGTAAGCGTCCAGCTTACCGCTGCAGTGTACCACCCTACGGCATTGGGCGGACGGGAAGGGATCAGCTCAACCTGCGGTGGCGTGAGGTCCAGGGAGAGGGTGATGGGCCTACTGGCTCCCCGGTAGGTAAATCGATCCTGACCATGGACGGAAAGGGTAACCTGTCCCTCGGGAAGCCAGGTCACCGGCAGGGTAAACCGAGCTGTACGAGAGGTAACGTCTGTAAGGCTTAGAGGATGGACATCGGTCAAGCCGTGTGGGGTAGTATAGCGGTAGGCAAAGGTGGTCAGGTCCGGTGCGGCCACCGCGGTGGTCACGCGGCCCTGAAGGGTGAGAGGAGAGGTGATCCACCCCGTGTAAGGTGGGGTCAAGGTAATGGTGAGAGGGGGGCGGGGCATGCGCAACGTCAAAGTCAGGGGATGGTCAGGGGTGACGAAACCGGTCGGCGTGGTGGCCTTGGCGATGAGGGTGTGGCGGCCGGGACGTTGAGGCAAATCCCATTGGAAGGGAGAGGTGAGGGGGCGAGGATACTCGGTGATCAGCACGCGTTCCAGCGCGATCTCTGCCCGGCCGTACGCGCGCACCCGAAAGACAACGGGGCCGGTAGGACCCTGCCACTCGAAGAGATGAAAGTCCACCGGGTACTCCTGGTACGTATTAGCCGAGCGAAATTCAATGCCCCGCACGGCTCGCATGCCCAGGAGGGTCGTTCCATCCGCGGTGACCACGTCCAGGTACACGAGCACGTTAGGGTCCAGGGGGGCTGCAGCGCGCAGGCGGAACCACGCACGGTAGGAACGCCCCCGCGGGAGATCGGTCACCGGGGGGCTATGCCATGTGGCCGGCGGGTCGCCTACTCGGTGCTGCCAAACCAGCGTGCTTCCGGCTGCGGTATCGGTGATCCACACACCGGCAGCCGGCAACACGGTGCCTTCTGTCGCGCGTACCACCCACTGCGCCCCCACGCCCAGCCGCACGTTACTCTGCGGGGGGGAAAAACCGGTGACCGTGATAGGTACACGAGGTTTGACGGTCAAGGTTACGCTGGTGAGGGTGACGGTCAACGGGCGCAAATCACGCCACACCCGAGCCGTGCCCAACGGCAACGTCAACCCGTCTCGCGTGCGCACTACGGCCGTCAGGGTAATGGGATAAGGGGAGGAGAAGGTGTCCGGCGGGATCCATACCCCTAGCCAGGGAGAAGTGAACGGTGCAGTCGCCGTGAGCACCGGCTGCCACAGGCCCTCCCGGGTGGTCGCGGTGACGGTAATAAGGCGGACCCGGTCGGCCCGGCCGAGCCACGCGCGTATAGGATAACCACGACCGAGGGTCATGTCCTCCAATTCCAGGGGAAGCAGCGTGCCGGTGGGTACGGTGATAGGTGGAGGTAGGTACAGCTCGGTATCCGGGTAGTAATGGGCGAGGATCTGATAAGCGTTCCACCCGCGCTCCGCCCACCGTTTGGCCCCCCACTGGGAAAGCCCCAAACCATGGCCTCGCCGTGGTTCACCCAAGCTGACCGGATCGGGCACAGGAGTCAGGTACGGTAGCCAGGACACGCCCCGTGTGGGATGGCCGTTTTGGGCGCTGTACATGGCCAGAATGGGTAGACCGTTGAAGAAGAGCGCCTGTCCCGCGGTGGCCGCTACCGCCTGGTCTGTGGAGGGATACCGGTCATCACACATGACTTGAAAGTCCGTCCAGTCGGTCACGTCGAAGTCAGGCTTGTTTTGAAGGATCTGGTACCACGCGTAGGTGCGAATTGCGATGGCCTGCGCCTGGAGGGCCGCGGGTGGCCACCCCGCGGGCATTTCCGCAGGAAGCACCCGCGCCACGTATTCCTCGAAGGGGATCACATCGATCTGGCCGGCCTTGGCCTGCCGACAGGGATTGCGAGGATCGTGCTGAACCCGGATGTAACGGGGGGGCGTTATAACGGTCGAGGAACGCAAGGGCGGAATGCGGAGCACCGGTGGCAAGGTTTCGGATGGGGAAGCCACCCGTTCAGGCCGACAGGGGCCGGATCCGGTAAAACAGGCGAACGGTACGGTCACGGTGTACGCGTACGGGGTTATCGCGTTGCCCGTTGGACTTAAGGGAATGAGGAGACCGCGAGCCGTCCACTGAGGCCGACCTACATGGGTCAGGGGCTCCCCGCGCCAGACAAGGAAGGGTGGATCGGTCCCACGCTGAAGCCAAAGTTGGGGTTGCAAGGAACGCGGCTCACGGCGAAGCCATGCCGTGACCGGCGTATCGACGTTGACGGTAAAGGAGAAAATGGATTGATCCACGGGTGAACCGATCGGTGGTGAAGCTGGCGATTGTGCCAGCGCACGCCACGTGGCCAGCCAAAGGACAAGCGTGAACCCCACTAACAGGGCCAGTCGACATCCTCGCGCGATCATGAGTATACCGCCGTGCGTAACACGGCGTAACAGTACATGGTCCCCGCCATTGGCCCGCCTTCCCCGTACGCCCACAGTATACTGCTTTCGTTTCCACAGCCCAAACTGCGCGCTCCAGGTTCAAGGCCAGGGGAAGGGCGTGTGATGCTGGACGTTTTTTGTTCTCTTGCTATAATGGAGATGCATGTGGACTGATACCAACGGGCTATCGCGGGCACGGTGAGCCCAAACTGTAAGGACGGCTTTCATGGCAGCCAGGATAACGCACAGAGGGGATCATCTCTCCACCAGATCACGCTCGCGCATCTGAACGGAGGCCGTCATCCCACCGGGTTTCCCACACGTCCAGTAGAGGAGGGCGATCATGCAACGTTGCCGAATTGGCGTCTGTGGCCGCAATGATTACACCTTCTACGATCCCGACTACGAGGCCATCCGCATCGCACGCCTTGAGACATTGAAGATGATGAGCCAGACGGAGATAGCCGTGTACCGTCGGGTGCGGGAGATCAACCCGGACATGGAGTTTATCGTGCGCCTGTACGACGACCGATTGCGGGATGGCCGGCGGGTCACCCCCCAGCAATTTGTGGAGCGGATGGCTCCCATCATTCAGCAGTTGCGTCCCTGGGCGGTGAAGTTCGAGATCCACAATGAGCCCAACCATGTGGACGGGAAAGAGGGGTGGGGGCCCAGCGATGAGATGGCACGTGATTTCAACGCGTGGTATCTGGAGGTTTTACGGCGTCTGCGCCAGATCGCGCCATGGGGCCAATTCGGCTTTCCCGGCCTAGCAGTGCCCGACTTCATTCACCGGGACAAGGCCTGGTTGGAAATCTGTCGGCCGGCCATTGAGGCTTCTGACTGGTTAGGTGTCCACTGTTACTGGCAGTTCGACAACATGCGCGATCCCTACTGGGGCTTGCGATTTCAAATGTACCACGACATGTACCCTGACAAACCCCTGGAAATCACCGAGTTTGGCGATTCCACCAACAAGGACTACCCAGGTACCAAGTCGCCGGAACAGATCGCAGCCGAGTACAAGGAATATTACACCCTGTTGCAGGAGTATCCATACCTGCGGTCGGCCAGCGCGTTCATCCTCTCCTCCCAGGATGAACAGTGGTGGCCTTTCGTGTGGCGTCGCGAGGACGGCACATTGTTGCCGGTGGTGTACGCCGTGGCGGAAGTACCCCGGCAAGAACGGGTGCGGACGGAAGACCGCTGGCGGGCCACATGGGTATCGGCGGAGATACCGGCGCAGATCCCCTTGGGCATTGGCACAACGGTGAGCGTAACAATCCGAAACACGGGCACGGAGACCTGGGCTGCTGAAGGGGAGAACCGGGTGCGCCTAGGGTACACGTGGTACACCCCTCAAGGTGACCGGGCCATCGCGGACGCGGACATCTTTACCGAATTGCCCGGCCCGGTCGCCCCGGGTGAAACGGTGACCATCACCAACGCGCGGGTGATCCCTCCACCGTGGCCCGGCTCCTACATCCTTCAACTGGACCTCCTGGCGGAAAAGGACGGGTGGTTTTCCCGCCTGGGAAGTGTGCCCCTCCGTCGGACCGTCACCGTCGAGCTGACGCCGGAGTCGAAGCGGCGTTTCCCTGAAACGGGACGAATGGTGGAACAACCGTTCCTGGGCTTTTACTACCGCTACGGCATGGCCATCACAGGCTATCCCATTACCGACGTGATCACCGAAGATGGTAAGCGCGTCCAGTACTGGCAGCGCATTGCCATGGAGGAGTACGAGCCGGGCAAAGTGCGGTTGAAACTTATCGGCAGTGAACTGTTAGCGTTGCGCCAACAAGTGAAGGAACTTCGAGAGCTGCTGGAGCAGGCAGACGGACGGCTTATCCCCATGCCCGAACTCCTCAACGTGATCTACACCTTGTTCCGAGATGCCTCTGCCATGATCAAACGGTCATTGGACGACATTCGGTATGTGGTGTTTGACCACACGGCAGTGGAGCGCCCCATTGCCCTGACGGCTCTGGCTAGGGCGTTGTGGCGTCGGGGTAGGCCGGGCATACCGTATCATTACTACATCGAGCAGGACGGCACGGTGTATCAAACCCAACCCCTGGACGAGGTGGTGACATCCCGAGCGGATCACCTGTACGGCATCCGGGTAGGGCTCGCCGGGAATTTCAGCGTGGGCGTACCCACCGACGCGCAGCTGGCCTCCGCCGCCCACCTGACGGCGTGGTTGTTGCGTCGCTTTAACCTGCCCATAGACGCTATCAAAGGCGCGAACGAGTTTCCCGATCTGGTCACCACCGAATCGCCGGGCAAGAACTGGCTGGAGGGAGCCCGTTGGAAGGATACATTGATAGCGCGGGTCCAGGAATGGCTGGCCCGAACAGCACCATCGGAGCCCGAGATCCCCGCGGCCGAGTTGGCGGCCACGCTGAACACGCTGCAACGTCAGCTCACGGCCCAGCAGGAGATCCGTAGCGCCCTGTTGGCAGAACTCCGAACGCAAAAGGAGGTGAATCAATCCCTGACCCGTCAACTCCAGCAGGCTCACGAGCAGGTGGGCGAACTCCAGGCCGTCATCACCCGCCTGCAATCGCTGTTACGTTCCCTTAACGGGCGAGCGCGTTCTCCTGTCCAAAAGCCCAACATCCTGGACGTCGTGGACCAGTTACCGCGACATCCCGAACAGAGTTACCCCACCCGCTCCCTGGAGATGATCACCCACATCGCCATCCATCACACCGCCGGGCCGGCCAATACCCCGGTGGAACGGGTAGCCCGGTATCACGTGGAACGGCGTGGGTGGCCCGGTATCGGGTATCACTTCTACATTATGCCCGACGGCACGATATACCAGACCAACCGGCTCACTACCATCAGCAATCACGTGTACATGAACAACCAACGCAGTGTGGGCATTGCTCTGGCCGGTGATTTCAACGAAAACCTGCCCACACCGGCGCAGTTGAACGCAGCCGCGGCCCTTACCGCCTGGCTGATGGAGCTCCTGAACATCCCCATCGAAAACGTATGGGGGCATCGGGAGTATCCCTCTCAGAGTACCGACTGTCCGGGCAATCAGTGGCGTGACGGGTTCAAGTGGCGGGAGATGTTCTTTGTCCGCCTGAAGGCCGCCCTTCGCGGGGAGCTAGACCGTCTCGTGGAGAAGCCCCTCTACCATTACATGCTCTTCTGGCAGACGCCGGAAGCATGGGCGCGCGAGGATTGGCTCAACAGCATCAACTACGTAGCGCGTTACCGGCCGACGATGGGCTTCTCCCACGACGATGCCAAGATGGCCCAGCGGGTTACTATTGTCGGGGGGCCGTTGGGCGTTTCGGAGGAGGTTGAACGTTTGCTCCGCCAAGCAGGGTGCACGGTGCGTCGCGTGGCCGGGGCCAACGAAGCGGAGACCAAAGCCTTGCTCGACCGATTGGCCGAGGAAGGGGATCCGTTCCTCACCTGAGGGGGTTACCCCACGCGCCGACCGCGACGTTATACCGCCATGTTGACCTGCCGGGGGTCGGGTACCAGGTAATGGTACAGCGCCCACGCGGCCAGACCGGCACCGGCCGAGATGAGGAAGAGGGTCGGATATCCCCACCCGCTGGCCACCGTGGCCCCCAGAATGGGCGCACTCATGGACACCAGGCCTGGTACAGTGCTACCGATGCCAAAATAAAAGGGCAATCGTTCCGGAGGCGCGAACTCAGGGACAATCATCATGCTCGACACGATGTACGCGGCCTGCATGATGCCCAGGCCGGCAAAGGAGAGGACGATCAGCTCGGGGAAGGGAGAGAAGGCCGCAATAAGAAAGGCCATGCCGCTGACCAAAGCGCCGATTTCCAACACCCGCTTGTGACCATGACGGTCGGCCAATGGTCCCAACAGCACGTAGGCTCCAAATTGGGCAGCACTGGCCACACCGTTGAACACCCCGGCATACTCGTCGCCCAGTTTCCAACGCTGTACTGCGTACACAGCCAAAAATCCCACACCCATCGTCGCCGCGCTTGCCATCGCCCGGGCGATGATAAACCGCGCAAAGCGCCGATCCTCGCGCAAGATGCGCCACAGCTCGCGCCACCAGGGAACATGTTCTGACGCGGCCGGAACGGGATCGGGCCACTCACGGGTCAGAGCGATGAAGGCCCACGAGAGCACGGTGAACACCGCGCCGGCCGTGAAGGAAAGAGCAAAGTTTAAGGGAAAAGGCCACCGGCCAAGAATGTACGTCACGCCCGCAGCAGCCAGCGTGCTTCCCGCCATGCCCAGCGCGCTGGTAACGCCGATAAATCGTCCTCGCATTTGCTGGGGGATAATCTTGGCGATCAAGGATTGCCACGCCACCGCGATGAGACCGGCCCCATACGCGCCCCACACTGCCAAAAACAGTGTCGCGGCCAGAGCCCACCGGGGAGCAGTCGCCGCAAGAACCCAGGCCACCAGGGCGAGTAAGATAATGGGCAAACGTTCGGAAAAAAATCCAATCCGCACAACGATGTGTTTTTTCCACGGAGTCCGTTGTACCCAGCGGGCAGTGAACAGCTGCGGCAAAAGCCACCCGCTGTTACCCGCCATGGCTATCACGCCCAGGGCAAAGGGGCTTGTGGTAAACTTGCTCACAAAGAGGGGCAACACTGTCTGGTAGGAATAGAACGCTACTCCGATCCAGTAACAAGCTCCCTCAACAACATTAACGGTGAGGTTGTGGCGCAGGTAGCGCTGACGCAGGCGTTCCTCCGGTGTACCGATATCAGGGGACATAGGATGTGCTTACCCCGTCCTCCGGGATAAAGGGCTGAGTACCCCCGTGTGCCCGACGCCGGACTGAGGGGGCCCTCCCTTTTTAACGGGTGACCACCCGAGTCGGTTCGATCAGGTACATGACCCGTACCTCATCAGGCGCGCTGAGGGTAAATCGCTCCGCGCCCGTGTAACGACGGGCAAGCGCGTCGATGTGCTCCCGGGCGCCCTCCTCCATGATACGCACCACTCGTCCGCGAATCTCCAGGTAGCGATACGGATTGTCGGGATCAACAATGACCAGGCTTACCCAAGGACGAGCCCGCATGTTCTTGTCCTTCTGCCGTCCCCGGGCCGAGTTGACCCGCACGTACCCGTCCACATAATCAAACCAGACGGGCGATGCCTGGGGAGAACCGTCCGGGTTAATCGTGGCCAGTACAGCAATGACCGGCCGCTCTACCAGATCCTTGTGGGTTTCCGGAATTACGACCATGCCGTGCCTCCTGAAGGGCTGATAAAGGTTGGTTGCCATACGGCACCCAGCCGGTAATGAAACCGGAACGGTCAGCGTGAGGGTTCACTGTCCCTCAAGCTGACGTTTCAAAAAAGCAATGGTGCGTTCCCATGCCTGTTCCGCCACCTCATGAACGTAGTGCTTGCTGTCAGGGCGCATGAAGTCGTGACGAACATCGGGGTACACGTGAATTTCGTGGACGACACCGGCCTGTGCCAGCGCGGTGCGAAACGCGTCCACATCTCCCTGCGGTACATACTTATCCCGAGCGGCAAAATGCCCCTGAACCGCGGTCTTCAGCTGATTCACCTGGGTAACCACCTGACCTACCGGCGTGCAAAACACAACCACTGCCTGAGGAGTAAAACGGGACAACGTCCCACCGAGCAGGGCGAATAGGCCGAAATGTTCGAACCCGATGACCGCCGTGCGATGAGCGGTCGTATAGGCTTGATTGCGCAGCCAGGCAAGGGCTAAGCGTACCTCCTCACGACCCTCCTCCATGCTCAACCGGTGCATCCACTGGCGGGCTTCCCCGTCATCGCCCGGACGACGGCCATCGTACAGGTCAGGCAACATCACTACAAACCCCGCGTGTGCCAGCTTTGCAGCGAACCCTTCCATTTCAGGGGTCACGCCCCACCGATCGTGCAGTAAGACCACGCCAGGCGAGGTGTAGCTGACCTGAGGGCGCACCACGTGAGCTCGATAATCGCGGGCCGTGCCGGGATATCGCACTATGTTCCGAATCATCGTGGCCTCCCTTAGCGCGTGGGGTACGTCATGCGCCCATTGTACCACAGGAGAAAACCGGCCCGGGAACATGGTGGCCGGTTCGGAAGGCGGAATTGGGACCTCCCCTCGCGTTAAGTACAATGGAGAAGCGCTCTGGTTCTGCACGTATGTCATCCTCGCGCGACCTGCCGTGCGCGCATCACACGCGGAGTGCACAGCACGTCCGAGGAGAGGAGGCATGGCTTATAAGAGCTTGCGCGAGTTTGTCCGACGCCTGGAGAAAGCCGGTGAGCTGGTTCGCATCACCGCGCCGGTCAGTGCGGAGCTGGAAATCACCGAGATCGCGGACCGCGTCATGAAAGCGCCGGCAGAACATAACAAGGCGCTGCTTTTTGAGAACGTCCGGGGCTACGAGATGCCCGTGCTCATCAACATGTTTGGATCGCCCCGTCGCATGGCGTGGGCCCTGGGAGTGGAACATCTGGAGGAACTGCGCCATCGGCTAAGTGAATTGATCAAGCCCGAAGTGCCCCAAAGCTGGACGGAAAAGGTTCGTAAGGCCGTAGACCTATTGCCTGTCCTGCGGGCAGTGGCTCCCAAACGGGTACGGAAGGGCCCTTGCCAGGAGGTGATCATCACCGAGGCTCCCTCCTTGGCCACACTGCCCATCCTACAATGCTGGCCCAAGGATGGAGGGCGGTATATCACGCTACCGCAAGTGATCACCCGAGACCCACGTACCGGCCGCCGCAACGTAGGCATGTACCGCCTGCAAGTGTACGACGAACGTACCCTGGCCGTGCACTGGCAAATCCACAAAGGGGGAGCGGAGCACGAACGCGTTGCGGAGGACATCGGGGCCACCCGTATTCCCATCGCCGTGGTTCTTGGCGGAGATCCGGCACAGATCTGGGCTGCCTCTGCCCCCTTACCACCTGACATCGACGAGTACATGTTGGCCGGATGGCTGCGGGGCAAGCCGGTCTCACTGGTTCCCTGTGTGACCCAACCCCTGGAAGTGCCGGCCGACGCGGATATCGTCATCGAGGGCTACGTGGACGTGACAGACAAACGTCCTGAAGGACCTTTTGGCGATCACACAGGTTATTACACCCCTCAAGAACCATACCCTGTAATGCACGTAACGGCCATTACCCACCGTCGTGATCCCATCTACCCCACGACCATTGTAGGTCGCCCTCCGATGGAAGACTACTGGATGGGCAAGGCCACCGAGCGCCTCTTCCTACCCCTGTTGCAGCTCTTTCTCCCCGAAGTGCTGGACATGAACATGCCGGCAGAAGGAGTATTTCACAACCTGGTGATCGTAAAAATGCGCAAACGCTACCCCGGCCATGTGCGCAAAGTTATCCATGGATTGTGGGGGTTGGGCCTTATGATGTTGGCAAAGTGTATTGTCGTGGTGGATGAATGGGTGAACGTGCACGACCTGAGTGAAGTAGCGTGGCAAGTGTTGGGGAATGTGGACTGGGCCCGTGATGTCATCATCACCGAAGGACCGGTAGACGCCCTGGACCACGCGTCGTACCGGCCCAACTTCGGTGGTAAAATCGGCATCGATGCGACCGCAAAGGACGAACGGGATGGCTATACCCGAGGCTGGCCTGAGCGTATTGAGATGACCCCGGAGATCAAAGCACTGGTGGACCGCCGGTGGTCAGAGTACGGGCTGCCCCCCTTGCCGTCCCGCAAACCACCCTTTATACCATGAGGCAACACGTACCATGCGCCGCCGGTGGTTATGGACATTGTTCCCGCTGGCCGTGCTGGGCGCCGGCCTGGGTCTCCTGTGGCAGTGGCAGACCCGTTACATTTACCCTTCGCCGGAGTCAGCGCCGCGCGCACCGGTAGCCATCGTGTTTGGGGCTGCCGTGTACCCCGGAAATCGCCTGAGTACCGTGCTGGCAGACCGGGTGACCACAGCGGTGATGTTGTACCAGCAAGGCACAGTGGACCACTTGCTCCTTAGCGGGGACAACCGCTTTGTGACGTACAACGAACCCGGCGCGATGCTCCGGTACGCGCAGGCTCTGGGTGTACCGCCCGACGCGCTGCAACCTGACTACGCGGGAAGACGGACGTACGACACCTGCTATCGGGCCCGCGCCATCTTCGGCGTACGACGTGCACTGCTGGTCACCCAACAGTTCCACCTGCCCCGGGCTATTTTTATCTGTCGGGCACTGGGCATAGAAGCCTACGGTGTGGTGGCCGATCGCCGGGTATATTCCCCGAGCGCCCGCCTCGCGTGGACCCTGCGGGAGATAGCGGCTTGGGTGCGGGCTCTGCTAGACGTGTGGGTACTCCGTCCCGTGCCGGTGTTGGGCCCACCCATCCCCCTGGGCACCGACACACCATAGCTCCTCTCCGGCGTCTTCCGCCGTATCATCGCGCGACGGGATAACAATCTCTCGAACGGTCGCGCTTGCCGGATGTCCATGTCTTCGTAGCATCGACTTTTCACCGTGTTCGCCTTGAGGTATACTTGCTTCCAACCGTGTCCGTGGGAGATGGTGGCTTGCGGAGGAAAGGTACGCATGGATGCACCCGTGGCAGGGGGACGACGTTGGCAAGTCATCCTGAAGGGAATACTCCTCGCCGCGGTGCTGGCGGGATTCCTCTTCCTGGCCCCCTCCGTTCTCCTGGCCGATGATGTGACCGATGAAGTGGTCGATGGCCATAACGTACAGGTACAGCGCGATACACCCACGGAGCTGGTACTGGCGATTACGTTCCAGGAACCGGTAACCTCCGCGGTGGACCTCATTGTGGTACCATGGACCGGGTGGCCTCGCGTTGAGGTAGTCGACAGAGAATTTATGCCCCTTCCCAGCACTTTGCCCGCGTCTGCAGTAGCCTCTTCGCCTCAGGCCCAGGTCACCCTGGAACCTGTCGGTTCCTTGCGGGGGGTACGTCTGGCCCGGTTAGTAGCACGGCCGGCTTATCAAGACCGCGCCGGCCGTGTGCAATGGACCTCCCGACTGGTCGTACGGGTGCGTTTTCCGGGCTCCGTCCGTCCCCGCCCTGCTGCGCCACCGGAACCTGACGTTGTGGCCGCTCTCCGGCAAGAGGTGCTCAACCCCAACGCGCTGACCTGGTGGCGCCGTCCACGTCAGCAAGCCGCGCCTCCCGCGCCGGAACACCCCCCGGCCCACGACCCAACCGCCTTACGCCTGCGTACCCAAGCCCCCGGGATGTATGTGGTCACCCGGGACGCCGTAGCTCAGGCAGGGTGGGACGTGGAGGCCATCGATCCGCGTTATGTTCAGCTGTGGGTAGACGGGAAGGAAGTGCCGGTGTGGTTTCTCGGACAACAGGACGGCCGTTGGGATCCTGAGGATGAATTGCGCTTCTACGCCCCTCCTTTCCACAGTCGCTACACCGACGAGCGGGTGTGGTGGCTGGTAGTAGGGGATCGACCCGGGAAACGCTGGCGGGCACGGCCTACACTGCCGCCGGTCGCGCCTGAAACGGACACCGTGCAGGCCACCCTGACCACCGAGGTCAACGCCCTGTACGACTCCCGGTTTCAGGACACCAATGGCGAACCGTGGTTCTGGTTTGACCTAAAGTTCCTGGACTTCGCGCCGTACCCCGCGCTGGATTTTGTTTTTCGCGTGGCGGAACCTGCGCCGTTTGCCATGGCCACCGTCACCCTGGACCTGTACGCGTACAAGGGGGTCCGCCATGATATGGCTTTTGCGGTGAACGGTGTCCCCTCAGGTGAGCTTCACGCCTCCTGGGTCGGCCCGCGTTCCGTCATCCTGCCGGTGCCCGATTCGGTCATCCGTTCCGGATGGAACCGGTTGACCATCGTCAGTACGGACAAAGGGGAAGTGCCGGATGGGGTTTACATGGACCGAATCAGTGTCACGTATCGACGACAACTGCGGGCTCCGGACGGGGTGCTCACGTTTCGCGGGGAACCGGGCGTTACCTATCGGGTCCAAGTGCCGGTCTCCGGTTACGTGGCGGTGCTAGATGTCACAGACCCCCTGGACCCGGTGCTCATTTACGGGACCTACGCTTATGAGACCGTGGAAGGAGGAGAGCGGGTTATTCGTTTCCGGGTGGATGAAGGGGGGCTCGAATATCATGTCACCGCCCGTTCTACCTGGCAACGCCCCCGCATAGAGCGAAACGTGCCCAGCAACTTACACACCCCCGAGGAAGGCGCAGATGTCCTGGTCATTGCTCCCCGGGCGTGGCAGGACGCGTTGTCCCCCTGGGTGGCGTGGCGTACGGCTCAGGGGTTCCGTGTGCGGGTGGTGGCGATTCAGGACATTTACGACGAATTCTCATACGGCCAACCAACCCCTGAGGCCATTCGGCGGTTTATCCGCCACGCGTATGCCCAGTGGCCCGATCCGGCACCCCGCTATGTAGTGCTGGTGGGCGATGGTTCGTACGACTTCAAGAATTACTCGGGATTTGACCCCCCCACCGTGATTCCTCCTTATATGGCCCGTGTCGACCCCTGGCTTGGAGAGACGGCCTCTGACCTGCGGTACGTCGAGGTGGACGGCGAGGATGAAATTCCCGACCTGTTCATCGGTCGTTGGCCGGTTCGCACCGAGGCCGAAGTGCAAACCGTGGTGGCGAAAGTTCTGTTCTACGAACGCGACATGCCCACTGCCGAGTGGCAACGGCGCATAGTCTTCATCGCGGACAACTACCGGGACGCCGCCGGCCGTCCCGACGGCGCGGGGGACTTCGTGGCCGAGGCGGAACGCACCCTCCAAGGTCAACTACGGTTGCCTTTTGTGGGAGAACGTGTATACTACATGCCCTGGCTTGACACAACCTCCGCAAATCTATATGATGGTTTTACCCGCGTTGAGGACATGCGGGCATACATACGTGCCCTGTGGAATGAGGGGCGAGGCATTATTAACTGGATTGGACATGCCTCTTACGAACAGTGGGGCGCGGAGAATTTCCTCCATGCACGTGAGCTTGCCGACCTCCGGAACGCTGAACGGTTACCGTTTTTGTTCAGTATCTCGTGCTTTACAGGGTTCTTCCAACATCCTGAGTACGCCAGCTTGGATGAAGCGCTTCTGCTCAAGCCCGACGGTGGGGTGATCGCCACCTGGTCACCCACGGGGCTGGCCGTGGCGTACGGACACCGGTACCTGCAGGAGGGATTTTATCAGGCTTTAATGGCCGGCGAGCGCCGTCTGGGCCCCTTAACATTGGCGGGCACGTTGCGGGTCTTGTCCGGAGCACGAACGTATTGGTTCCTGCCGCAGACGTACGTGATTCTAGGTGACCCTTTGCTCACTCTGCGCACCGGGCCTACTGAGGAGAGCGTGTTTCTGCCGCTGGTGATTCAGTAATCCGAACTTCATCAGTACCTCTCTGAAGAGGAGGCGCACCATGCGACGGTGGATTGTGTTGTGCAGTGCAGTTTTGGCGTTCCTCTTGGCGTTCGGCGGTGTATGGCCCTCCACCGTCCGGGCGGACACCCCTGTCTTCCCCGTTTTTGACGGCTATCCCAAACAGGGATGTTACGGGTACGTGGTAGGCAGCACCGGCATGTGGGATGGCCGCGGGACTATCCAAGTGACGGTGCCGGGTCCCGTGGTGGACGCGTGGTTGATCTGGCAAGGCGTGAATGACACCGATGACCCCGGCAACCCGGACACGAACGTCCTGGAAATCAACGGGCAACCGGTCATCGGACAAATGGTCGACAGCTCGGTGTACTCCCGGGTACACGCTCCCTGGTATCAGTGGGTGGCGGACGTAGGGCCCAATGGGTATAACCTCATTGTTCAGGGGCAGAACACGCTGGACGTTTTCGAGTGGTGGCCCCTGGACACGTATCGGGATGGCAGCGGTGCACAGGACCCGCGGCGCAACGGCGTGTCCCTGATGGTTATCTACGATCGCAGCCCCTGCTCAGACCCGGTGGAGATCGTGCCCTTCTACGGCAGTGACTTCATCTGGTGGCAGGGCGATCCTGCCCTGGACGGCGGTCCTCTGAGTGAGAATCACGTGTTTACCTTTGACCCCAGCCCGCTGGATCGTCGTGCCAACCTGGTGATCAACTTCGCGGGGGTGAGCCACACCGCCCCCTTGGCCGGCATATGTCGGGATACCGCCATCTGGGCAGCGGTCGGTTCGGGAACCCCGCCGGACGCGATCGTGCAAACCGGTTACCCCGGCTCTACAGGTATCAACGGTGGTGTGCTGGTAGGGGATAACCTGTTCAACATCAGTCCGCCTTGTCCCCAGGCCATTGCCTACCCCCTCGTGGACTACAGCGGTGGGTTTGTGGGCGCCGAATGGTCCACCACAGACCTCGTGTTCGACATCCCGGCCGGCAACGAATGGCTGGCCGTGCAGCTAGAATCGGTGGTCACCGGTGTTCCCCCCGCCCGACCGGGTGGTGAGTCCGGCGCCTGGGCCGGTGGCCTGTTCATGATTCCTCTCCCCCCACCGGACGTTACCGTGGAAAAGACGGACGGACTCACCGAGGCCGAACCGGGCGATGTCATCACCTACACGGTCACCTTCGAGAACATAGGCCCCGGGTTGGCCCAGGGTGTGGTGGTGTCCGACACCCTTCCCGCCCGGACGACCTTTGTGGACTGCACCACGACGTTGGGCACATGCACGGCCAGTGGCAACACCGTCGTCATCGATGTCGGTGACCTGGCTCCCGGCGAATCGGGCACGGCTTTCATCACCGTAGCCCTTGACCCGGTATTCCCCGTGGGGACCACCGATCTCGTTAACCAGGCCGTCATTACCACCATTACCGATGGAGACGACCCACTGAACAACGTGGCAGAGGACGTCACCAGTGTCACGGCCTTTGTGGCGTTCACCTTGAGCAAGATGGATGTCCCCGACCCGGTGGACACCGGTGATGTCATCACGTACACCCTGAACTGGGAAGTGGGTGGTAACGCTTTCGCCAACGGGGTCCTCATTACCGACACACTGCCCAATGATGCGACCTTTGTGGCTGCAGACGCGGGCGGAATGTACGACGGGGTGACCCACACGGTAGTGTGGCAGCTGGGTAACCTGTTGCCGGGAGACACAGGAACGGTGACCCTGGTGGTACGCTCGCCGGAGCGGGCAGAGGACGGCACGTTGTTGACCAACGAGGCCACCATCAGCGACACGCCACGCACAGCCTCCGAAACCGTGCAGGAAACCACCACAGTGCGTAGCGCGGATGTGACCGCCACCGTGTATGACGACGCCAACGGTAACGGTGTCCAGGACACCGGTGAAGGCGGGGTGAGTGGGGCTACCGTGTGCATCTACGCGGCGGACGATCTCGTCTCGCCCGTCGAGTGCGCGGACACCGACGCCGACGGCAACGTGGCGTTCCTCAACCTGCCACCAGGGGACTACGTGTTACGGCTAACGGCTACCCCTGCCGGCTATGAGCCCACTACCCCGGACCAGGTGCCCATCACTGCACCGGCAGGCAGCATGGTGCATACGGTGTTCGGCATCGCCCAACCCGGACTCGAACTCCGCAAGGCCTTTGATGTGCCACCCGGCACACCGATTAAGGTAGAGGTGGGCGACCGCATCACCTTCACCATCCAGATCGACAACACGGGCGGGCTGCCGCTGGTGACCGTCCCCTTGCGCGACACGTACGACCCAACGGTACTCCAGTTTATCAGCGCTACCCCCACACCCGATACCACCACGCCCGCAGGGACTCTTGCCTGGACGGACCTGACCGGCGCGGGTGACCTCGCTCCGGGTGACTCCCTGGTGGTCACCGTGGTCTTCGAGGCCATTGCCCAGTCCGGGGGCACCGCGAACACAGCCACCGTGGACGGTGCACGCACGCCGGGCGGGCAGGTCCTACCCTCCATGAGCGATGCCGTCTCCTTCAGCGTCCAAGAGCCCACCGCCGTAACCATGGCCTCCATCCTCGCCGAGTTCGACGGAGAGGGCGCGGTTATTCTCACGTGGGTGACCACTGCCGAGTTTGATAACTGGGGGTTCAACGTTTACCGGGCTGAGGTGAACGATCCCACTGCAGCTGTGCGCGTGAACGACAGCCTGATCCCCGGCCGCGGCCAGGCGGTGAGCGGCGCGACATACCGGTTCGTGGACACCACCGTTCAGCCAGGTAAGACCTACTGGTATTGGGTGGTGGATGTGGACTACACAGGACGCGCTACCTGGCACGGGCCGGTAGAAGTTTACGTGCCGAAATCCAGTCCGGATAGCCAAACTTTCCTGCCCGCCATCTGGACGTGGTAACCACTGCAGGTGGGCGTGGGACGAGGGCCTGCGCCCACCTGCAAGTCATGTCCTAAGGAACTATGAAGGTCTAGTTGTTACGTAACGGAACGGAAGGAGGACACCATGCGACGGCAATGGGTGATTTTTAGCACCGTGGGAGTGTTCCTGGGCTTGCTGGTCCTGGCGGCGTTACCCGCTTTTGCTGCTCCAACCTTGGGCATTACACCCACCCCCACACCGGGCACACCCACCCCACCGGGGCCGTACGTCATCCCTGAGCCGGCCACCATGGCTCTCGTTGGTGCCGGCCTGGCAGGCCTCATCGGATATCGACGCGCCCGACAGCGGTAGGTCATGCCGCTGTCCACAGACCACTTCACCTGATACCACATGCTTGGAGCGAAACAGGCTTGTAGAAAGGGGTGTGGTGGGTACGTGTTTTATCACGTGCCACCTCACCCCTTGTGTGTCTGATACGTCCAGAGCGCCCTACCGAACGTAGCGTAAAGGGAGAAGCTAAACGAGAGGAGTTAGGCACGCTGACCGGACGACAGAAAAAGGGCTACACGCGACGACAATTTTTGCGGTGGATGGGCGGCGCACTGGCAACCGTGATAATAGCAGGCTGCCGGCACCGTAGAGTGACCCCGATGCCTTCCCCTATCCGCTTTCGCATGCCCCCTAC
>WFWT01000115.1 GCA_015490995.1 Anaerolineae bacterium
CTTGAATGGCAGATTCGGCCCAGGCTCCAGGAATTTCCTTACGCGCGGCTTGGTAACGGATAAAGAGCTCCAGGGCTTTCCACGAATCGGTGCTTTCCGCCACCTCCAGAATGTTGCGTAATTGGCGAACTTTGCCATCACGGCGTTGGCCAGTATCCAACTCATCCCAAAGGTTCTGGGCTATCTTTTGGGCTTTTTCGACCAACTGGTCCTCCAGTTTGGCGATTTCCCGACGGGTCTGAGGTTTGAGCCTTCTCATCGCTCCTCTACCTCCTGATGAAAGGGATGGCACACCAACACTTCGCCGAAGCCCTCGTCGCGGCGCAGGCCCAGGCCTTCGGCTTCCAGGGCTTGCAGTGTGGGAAGCAGGTCGTCCAAGCTCCCCTTCCAACGATAGACATAGACACTCCCCATGCGGGCGGCTAGGTTGGTCGGCTTGGGCAGGCCCCACGCGGTGGACCAGCCGCTGGCCATATCCGGCCGGGTCGCCCACCAGATGGGCCGGAGGACGCGACCGTTGATGCGCAACTCCGGAACCAGTTCGGGCAGGCCGTGGTTGACGAACACACCGGGGGAAAGCAGGTCCACCGAGAAGTACAGGCCGTCGGGCTTCTCCGGAAGTTCGTCCGGGTTGGCCGCGAGGCGTTTGAGGTCCTGCCAGAGATCGGTCAAAATGCAGTTGAAGGTTTCGACCCGCTCCTTGAGGCTAGGCCAGTGAGGGGGGGCGGTTTCCTCAACGTGCACCCGCCCATACCCTCGGGTGTGCAGTGCGCCGATGGCCACATGGTTTAAAGCGCGCTTGAGTTCCTGCAGTACCTCACCGTCACCATATACCCGGCCCAAGAACATCACCTTTTTGTGGCCGTTTTTATCAAAGACGGCTGGGGCCATAGGGGATAGGGCGTTCACGGTGTAAAGCATCTGAAACTGGGAAGCCCGACGGAAGCGGCTCAAGGCCACTTTGGTTTGGGCATGGTATCGAGGGCGAAATTGGTCGTAACCCACCCTGCCATGGGCTTCATATACGCCGTAGAAGCCTTCTGCCGGTTCCATCCGGCCATCACATTGGGCACATGTAAGGGCGAAAGGAGCCGTCATTTGGGCTCCGGCTTCGCGCAACAAGTGATAGGCCAGTTGGGGGAGCAAGGTATCCACCACTCCGTGCCCTTTGTTCTTAGACAGGAAGGCGGTCTGGAAGCCCGATTCGTGCTTGCACGTCATGGCCGTGAGGGGGAGGGGTAACGTGTACAATAACTGGCCATCGTCCACCGCGGGGTAGAAATTCCAGATTCGCAGTTTCTTGACTTGAGCGAGGATGCCCTCATCTTCCTCGCCTTGCGTTTTGAGCCACTCGGCCCAGGCACCCCGCAACAGGCGGCCGGGAATGTAGGCGCGGGTGGTCAGAAATTGGGCATCGGGCCGCACCGAACCCAGCACCAGGGGCTCCTCGGGGATGATTTTCAGCCATACTGGCTTCATTGGCCGCCTCCTAACCATTGTTTCCAATAACGTTCTATTACCTCTTGCTTTAAAGGTGCCCCGTCGATTTGGCACTCGGCTTGGGCTTCTGTCAGCCATCCCAGGCCGCGACTACGTCCTGCACCCAGGGCAGGCAAGGCCCGAACAGCCAGCATTACTAGGGCAGCGGCTTCTTCCGCTTCCTCTCGTTCACGGAAAAAGCCATCGAGTGTGGTCGGATGAGCCTCCATGAAATCGGGGGTAGTAGTTTCTACAAAATACAGCCGCTGGGGAACCGCTGCACGACGGCGGCGGCTGATGGCTACACCGGCCCGAATCCGGGTTGTTTCCGGCTTTTGATCCAAGTCCATATCAGTAAAACGCAGGGGCGCAGGCCGCTTGGGATTGCCAAAAACCCGGCAAACCAAGCATAAGTGGTTGGGGTCCTGGCACATTTGGGCGGGAGCAGGCGCGGTGCAAATATGAACGTGACCACGCAACAGCCGTTCCGCTTGCTCCCGCAATGCCCCTTTTAGTGAGGTGGCGGGAAGGACATACGTGCCGTCATAGCGTCTAGCTAGGGCTTTATCTGCACCCCACCTCCAGCGGTTGCCCGTGGTGTGGAAAGCAGTTCGCCATGTGAAACGTAAGGTAATCTTAAGATGCACCATTTAATCACCCTCCTCTTGTATATCCGGACGCATGGCCTGAAGTTCAGCCAGTTCTAAAGCATCCAATAAATGTGTTTTCCAGACATGCTGGCCGTTTTCTTTGCTCGGCCACCAAAAGTGAACAGGAGCCATAGTCTCCTGCTTGGCCTGAAAGGCTGCGGCTAACTCCTCTAGAGCATTAATGAGTTCTTTTACCTTTTCACCATGTGCGCCGTTTCTTCGTCTGGCCAGGTCATAAAGGATTTGGGAGAGGGCGACCCAGCGACCGTGTTCTAAAGCCTCACCCCAGCGATGCCGCAGGCTCCGAGGCCATGGAGCAAGAATGTTGACCACTTTTTGCATCTTTCTTGCCTGGTCCAAGGTAAAAGGCCGTGCAGTGAGATGAAAATCGCCTAATTTGTATTGTTCAGTGACGGCCTCGGCTTTGGTGACGGCTATAGCGTTAGGCAACCACAAGAAATTGATGGCACTTGCATCCGCCTGGCGGGCTTTTGCCTTGGCTTTGTTAAGCAGGTCGGTAGCCAACGCCTCCAGATAACGCACCGGATGTTTGGCATCGGCGATGGCGATACCTACGGAAGCAGTAATGGGCGTGGGCCAGGGACGGCCCAGAAAGTTTTCTGTTTCCTCCCGCACGTAGCGCTCAAAGTAATCCAGGAATGCAATGGCTACATCCCAGGCGTAGCCGGCTTGAATAAGCAAGGTGACATCGTCGCCACCAATGTTGAGGATTTCAAATGGCCAAACCCGTTCTTTCTGCAAGGCGGGACGACAGACATCCCACAATGCCTCGAACAAGGCTCGCTTTGTGCCTTTATAGAGCCCTTGAGACAGGGCTTCATATTCGAGACCTTCTTTCACTTGTTGTAATAGTCTGCCGATGTTGTTTCCATCAGCATAGAGGAAAGCTAAATAAGGGCGTTGGCTGCTTTCCACCAATTCATTAGTGTCTTGGGGTATTTCAAGTTGAACATCCACCCCCAACATTTCGGTAAGTTTTTTAGGCCACTCTTTCCTTTCCTCTTTGCCAGCCTGATGCCTCTGATAACATACCGAACATAGTTGTTTGGTTTCGTCAGGATAGCGTACAATATGTCCCCCCACCCGCTTACCGCAGATTTCACACCGCTTACCGAAGGGAAAGGCTTCAATAAAGGGCTTAGCCTGTTTTTGTTGCTTTGCCTCCCGCAGCCGCGCGGTCAGGAATGCGACCCGGCGGGCAAAATTGCCGGCGTTCTGGGCTTCCTGATGGGCCTTGACCAGACGACCTGCCCAGCCATCCGTGATGTTTGGCGCAGGAGGGGGTAGCTCGGGTACATCCTCATACACTACTGTCACCGTAGCCACTTGGGTGTATTTAAGATAAATGAGCTCGATTTTACGTTTGATGTTCTCAGCTTCAGTCACAGGTACTTCAAACAGAAAACCACCTCCTCCACAATAAATCGTTCGCCCTCCCTCGCGTTTCACCGACCTCTCTACCTCTTGCTCACACTTAATGAGCCGTTGGCTACCGCCCCGAATTTGGGGCAACGAGGAGGTCTCGAACACATAGGATTTGATGGCATCCACGTCGCCCTGAAGCAAAACTTTTTCGGACATATATTTCCTCCTCTCTCAAAACTTAAAGAGGTGCCTCCACGTTGGATGTAGATTCTCAAGGAGAGTCTATACAAACTTTGTGCGCTCTATCTTTCACTGACTTATTAACTTTCATTCTACCTTGTCGTGAGAGCATTGCCACCCTCACCTCCTGCCCAAAAGGTCCCCAGCTTGTGGGGGGCTTGAGCCGTTCAATAGCAACCACCCTCGAAACACCCGGCGCAGGAAGTGCAGGTCTACGTGCGCGTCGGGCCAGGCCAGACGGCAGATATCCAAAATGGCCGCCCGGTGGGTGTCCAGGGTGCTTAAGCTAAGTCCCAACGTATCGGCCGCAGCTTGTCGGGTCGGCTGTTCCACCAAAGCCTGTAACACCTCGCGCTGGCGTGGGGTCAGTTGTCGCCAAACCGACGCGCAACGCTGTGCCGTCGACTCATCAGGCCATTGGGCCTGCAGCGCAGCGAGTTGCCGGGGGCTGAGGCCCAGCATGGCTTTCACTCCTGGAAAGAAAGCTCCCCATGGCACGAAGGGGATTTCCAGCAGACGTACCCCCTCCTCCGGACCCACGTGCAAACGCGCTCCGTCCTTGACGGTGGTCAATACCTGAGGTGGCGTGTAAATGTGCCACGCCCGGTCGCCGGGCGTGCAGTACAGCATGGCGGCCGAGAACAACATCAACGCCAGTGCCCGCCGGCCCCCACTTAAACTAATGTGCAACCGGGCATCCCTTGTTTTGGCCTCGCTCATCAGCGTGCCGATGACTTGCCACACACGGTCGGTTTCCATCACGTTGGTGATATCTTGCAAAGGACGCCCCCGGGAATCATCAATGGGCCATGCGCGATACTGCACCCCTTGACGACGATATGCCGGGTAATGGGCAAATTCCTCTGTCAAGCGGTGATGCGCTTTCTGGTAGCGGACGTTCCCGGCCGGAAATACCGTCCATACCTCGGTGAGCGGTTCTCCTCGGGCAAGCAGGAGATCTACCGTGAACGTCACGATTTGCGGTTGTCCTCCTAATGGGGAAATCAAGCGGACGGTCACATTCTTCTCGGCCATGTTTTTCTTTGCCCCTTGGCACGTAATCGCGGCATGTAGTGCTATTTTACTCCCTCCTTAAGGAGACTCGGTCTTCTCCAAAGTAGCCAACAACGAAGTAACGGGCAATGTGTCCCCTAACGAAAAGGAGCTATTAGATGATGAGGTGACAACCACTGCTGCTGACAACGGCGGCTGGTACACGGCTACCGACTTTCCCTGAGCCCGGTAATGGCGCACCAGGGCTATGAGCAGCCAAAAGGGCAATTTGCCCTCGAGTATTACCTTCGTCCCTGAAACCGAAGGTAGCGGAAGCCGAAGGGATTTCTCGTAAGCTAATAGACTCTCTTTCAGGCGAAAGGCCACATGGTGCCATTCTTCCCAATGACCCTCTACAGCCGTTATCATTTTGTGCCTTCCTGGCCGTAAGGAAGGGATCGGAAGCCAACCGTATCGAACATCAAAGAGCGTCGCGGGGGCCGGCCACGCCTGTTGCGCTCCCCAACCGTAGACCCAATTGGGAGCCCGTCCATAAAGGGCCAGCGGCACCCCCCTGGGGATCTTCTGCGCCAGAAGGGGCAGATCCCGCGGACGCCAGCGGCGATCCTCCGGATGCATAACGTCGATGAGTGTCTCCAAATCTACGACCTGGTATCCCCTCGGCGCCTGGGCGAGATGCCAAGCATGGAGCCCCTCCCCAGCCTGGCGGAACAGCGTTTCCAGCCGATCGACCAGCGCCTCAAAAACCGGACCTCGCGCCCGGGTGCCGCGAACCAACCCCGTGATCTGCCCTCGTAGCACAGGCGTCGTTTCACTCACTTCGTCTTTGCCCTCCAAGGCCGAGGTCAAGTCGGCCAACAAGGAAATGGCGTACGTGCTGAGGAGTTTCTCCCAAGGGGAGCGGTCTGCCCCTCGGGGGAGCAACAGGATGGCATGAGTTGCTTGGGCGAAAATGTGTTCTAATTGCACGGGGGTGGGGCGCCCACCCGGGTCGACGAGCAATGGCACCATCCGGCCGCGTAAATGGCGGGCAACACGCTTTACAAAGGCCGGGGTGTACTGATGCTTAAAGCGCAGCGTACGCACCACACCTAACGGTCCCTCGGCAAACCAATCTCCCTCGCCATCCGGCGCGGCCCGCAGGAGATAGTGCAATACCTTGCGTTGTCGCAGGGCTTGGCTTAGGCTAAAAGCGAGTACCGACTTACCACTGTGCGGTGGACCAAGAAGGAATACCGCCGGCAAGGAATCATACATCGCCCCTCCTAAGCCACAGTACCTCTTTCTCCTTACTCTCTATGCGACCTCCGTTCCCACACCTCCACACACCCGAACCCCTGGCTGTTCTTCGCGCCCAGGCCCGCGTCCAAGGCCATGCGGAAGTAGGCCTCCGGCGCGTCCAGTTCATAGATGCCCGTCCAGCCTTTGACGATGGTACCCTTGTAGCGGGCCACCACCAGGTTGCGGTTGCTCACCTTCACCGGTCGGAAGGTCGCGCCGTCGGGCGGGATGTCCTCCCCCGTCCAGGCCCGGATTTTGCGGCGCAGATTTTCCAGCACCAGGCGGCCGAACTCGGGCTCCTGAGGGGCGTAGTAGTACGTCTTCTTGCGGCCGTCTGGGGTCTCAAACGTGCTGTACACGGTAATGGGGGAAAGGGCCTTGACCAGTACCGGCCGGCGATACGGTGATGGCATGGCTATCTCCACAGAAACCAATGTCACACGCGAAGTTCCCAGTTGCACTTCACCCGAGCGCACTAAATTCACCGTCAGCGATTCGAGAAGATCTTCTACCGGCGAGGCAATGGTCAACCGTACAGAGCCTGCAAAACACAACGTGTTCCCCCGGCGGTGAAAGGCCCCTTGAAGGCGAGAGAAGGTGAACAACTTCAGGCGCCGTTTCCCGTCCACCCACCCCTCATCGTGCACCCATCGCGCGACCCTGGCAGTCAGGTGACGGTAAATAAAACCCTGTAGAACGGCATTGTAGTGAAGGGGAAGGATTATTACCTCGTCAACAGGGGATAATTCAATATCAACACGCATGCTGCCACCTGTGCGTTCCTTCTTCGGATACACCCGGGACGATGGCTCTCAGATTATAACTGAGTAAAATAACTGTGGCAATTCTGTATCGATATCATGAGAGGGTGCGGAAATTTGTGTTCCTCACGTCCCGACCTTCTCCCCATCCTCGCCCCCTCGCGCTTCCTTTCATCGGTCACTTGTTGATGCGCCAGCTGTGTAAATCGTCGGTCAAAGACAGGGACGATACCTCGTTCATGGCCATCCGGGTAATGCCAAGGTGCCCCGCCGTGTGGGCGCTGCCGTGGGGACTCGCCAAAGCGTGCAAATTGCATTACAATGGTGAGCGCCGTACCCCTTGTGCTCTTTCCTCTAACCATGAATAAGAGCATAACCGCCGCGGGGACTACACGCCCGATGTCCCCACCCCAAAGAGGGACCGTCTATGATTTAAGAAGCACAATTTAAGAAGCACAATTGTTGGAGGGAGTGAGACACGTCATGAGCGAACGGGATATCGCCCACATCATTTCCGAGGATGAACAGAAGCTGGCCGCGGGCGAACGGGTGCTCTTTACCGTGCCCGCCCGCCATAACCCCAAACTCCAAGCCTTGCTTGACCTGATCAACGCGGATGAGGAGCTCTATCAATTATGGCGTTGTGCCAACGTCAACGCGGTAGATCGTAACCTCATGAGCGACCATGGCCCGGTGCACATCAAGATCGTGGCCAACCTTGCCCTCAAGTTGTTGCGCCTGCTGATGGAGGCCGAGATCCCGTTGGGGATCGTGAAGGACCATGACATGACACCCGAGGACGCCGAGGTGGTTGTGGTGCTGGCATCCGCCTTGCACGACGTGGGCATTGCCGTGCACCGGGATAAGCACGAAGAGTACAGCCTGTTCCTGGCCCACTTGAAGGCCCGCGAGCTTCTCACCCCTATCTACTCGGTACGGGAACGTACCATCGTCCTCAGCGAAACCCTGCACGCGATCATCGCCCACCACTGGGATGTGCGGTGTTACACTACCGAGGCCGGGGTGGTCAAGGTAGCCGACGCGCTGGACATGACCCATGGACGTTCTCGCATCGCCTTCGAATCCGGGGACATCAACATTCACTCCGTCTCCGCGCAGGCTATTGACGCTGTCCACATCCGAAAGGGTGAGGATGTGCCCGTGGAAATTGAAATTGTGATGGCCAACTCGGCCGGCATCTTTCAAGTTGATCATCTCCTCAAGCGTAAACTGCGCAACTCCAGCATTGCACCTTATGTGCGGGTGCTCGCGCGGGTGGAGCCGGAGGTGGAGCGTAAAATCGTGGAAACATATCGCTTGTAGGGCCAGCCCATGACCAACCTGCGAGGGAAACGTGTCATCTTAGGTGTTACAGGAGGCATTGCTTGCTACAAGAGCGCGGACCTGGCGTCCAAACTCGCCCAACAAGGTGCGCAGGTGGACGTGATCTTGACCTCGGCTGCCGAGCAGTTTATCACCCCCACCTGTTTCAGCGCGGTTACAGGCCGGCAGACCTGGACCGATCGTGACATGTACGCCCCAGACGTTACCGGTGCCTTCCCTCACATTGCCCTGGCCCGCGCGGCCGACGTGGTGATCATCGCGCCGATAACCGCCAACACTTTGGCCAAACTGGCCAACGGCCTGGCCGATAACCTGCTCACCACCACCGTCCTGGCCACGCGCGCGCCGTTGATCCTGGCACCGGCTATGGAAACCCACATGTGGGAACATCCCGCCACCCAGGCTAATGTTCAGACCTTGCGCGCGCGGGGCGCACACGTTGTCGGTCCGGAATTAGGCCACCTGGCCTCCGGAGCCACCGGTATTGGTCGCATGGCTGAACCGACCACCCTTCTGGAAGCCATCAGGTATGTGTTGGGCCAGAACGGCCCCCTTCGAGGCTATAAAGTGTTGATCACCGCGGGGGCCACACGGGAACCCATCGATCCAGTGCGTTTTATCACCAATCCTTCTTCCGGCAAGATGGGAGTAGCCTTAGCAGCGGCCGCGCGCGACGCAGGCGCAACTACCGTTCTCGTCCATGGCCCTATAAACGTGCCCGTCCCCTACGGTGTGCGCACAGTCCCTGTGACCACTGCCCAGGAAATGCTGGACGCGGTCTTGGCCGAGGTGGAGGACACGGACGTGTTCATCGCCGCGGCCGCGGTGGCAGACTTCCGTCCCACCCGACAGGCGGCTCAGAAACTCAAAAAGGACGTCGTGGGGCCCACGTGGACACTCACCCTGGAGCGCACTCCGGATATTCTGGGTACGGTAGGGCATCTGCGTCAGGAGGGGCACCGCCCTTATGTCGTGGTGGGATTTGCCGCGGAAACCCAGAACCTCATCGCGGCGGCACAGGAGAAATTGACGCGCAAGGGCTTGGACCTGATCGTGGCCAATGACATCACGGCACCCGACGCGGGCTTTGCCGTTGACACCAACCGAGTCACCGTCATCGAACGGGAAGGTACCATCACTCCCTGGCCCACCCTGCCCAAAGACGTTGTGGCCGAACGGCTTATGGTCCAGATCATAGACCGGTTGCGGAAGATGGGTATACTCAAGGCCGAGTCGGATGATACCCTAACGTCAGAATAATCCCCTCCCGTGCCGGAAAAGGGCTTCTGGGAGGGTCCCTCCCTTCACTGCTGACCGTCCGGCACGGGGAGAACGGCCCTACAGGCACGGGACAAACGAGGAGGCGCCAATGGACATCGGTATACCGAAGGAACGCCGGGATGCCGAGTATCGTGTCGCTCTGACTCCGGCCGCGGTCAAGGAGCTAACCCAACGAGGACACCAGGTATACGTGGAACGTGGGGCCGGAGAAGGCTCGGGATTTCTGGACCAACACTACTTAGAAGCGGGCGCGACGGTCGTGTACTCCCCCGAAGAGGTGTACGGTCGCAGCCGGTTGGTGGTTAAGGTGGCCCGTCCCTTGCAGGAGGAGTTGGAACTGCTCCATGAGGGGCAGATCGTGATGGCCTTCATGCACCTCGCGTCTGCCCATCCCAACAAGATGCGCATCCTCCTGGAACGGAAGGTGACCGCTATCGGTTACGAGACCATTGAGGAAGAGGATGGGTATTTTCCCATCCTGCGCCCCATCAGCATGATCGCGGGTCGCATGGCTCCTTTGATTGCCGGACGCCTCCTGCAGAATGACGCCGGCGGGAAGGGCATTTTGCTGGGGGGCGTACCCGGCGTCGCTCCCGCAGAAGTGGTCATCATTGGCGCGGGAGCCGTGGGCACCGAAGCAGCTCTCTCCTTTGCCGCGGCCGGCGCCTCGGTGTACGCGCTGGACATCAACCCACGAGCCCTGGAACGCCTGGAACGCCTGAGTCAACGCCGGGTTGTCACCCTGAGTGGCACGCCACATAACGTGTACAAAGTGCTGGGCTTTGCGGACGTGGTCGTCCTGGCCGTCTATCAAC
>WFWT01000116.1 GCA_015490995.1 Anaerolineae bacterium
ACCCCACCCCCTCCGCCAAATTTAAAAGAGGGGGTGGGGTGGGGAGGAGGTGAGGGCATAAGGCTCCCGGGAACAGACACCTACTCCGGGATCAAGTCCCGGAAACGCCCATCGTAGAGCCAGCAGTTTACAAAGTGTTCCGGACCCTCCTGAAACTCTGGAGGCTCCTCCACGTTGCACACGTCGTCGATGCGATAGGTGCACCGCGGGTGATAACGACATCCGGGCGGAGGGTGCACCAAGCTGGGCGGTTCGCCGGGGGGGACTTCACGCAATTTGGAAGCGTTTTGCGCGTCGGGATCGGGAATAGCTGCCAGCAAGGCGCGCAAATAGGGATGTTTGGGATGCTTCAGCAGCTCTTCGACATGAGCTTTTTCCACCAACTTCCCCGCATACATCACAAAGATGCGCTCCGAGAAATAGCGAACGGTGGAAAGGTCATGAGTGATGTAAATGACCGCCAGGTTGTGTTCCACCTGAATTTGGCGCAAGAGGTTCAGAATTTCTACCCGCACCGAGGCATCGAGCATGGACACCGGCTCATCCGCAACCAGGAGCTTCGGTTCCCGGATGATAGCTCGCGCGATGACCACCCGTTGCTGTTGCCCACCGCTGAGCATGTGGGGGAATTTGTTGAGAAAATCCGTTGGGGGGCTCATCTTGACTTCTTCGAGCACCTGAATAATCCGTTCCCGCCGCTTCTTCCGGTCCTTCACCCCGGCTAAGATGAGGGGTTCCTCCAGGATGCGTTCGACAGACATAAAGGGTGGGAGGGCGCCGTAAGGATCCTGTTGCACATATCCCACCTGCATGCGATACCACCGGAGGCCTCGCCTGCCTTTGGCAAAAATGTCCTGTCCTCTGAAGAGGATTTGCCCTTCACGGGGGCGCCGCAGGCCCAAGATGGCCCGCATTAAACTCGACTTCCCACAACCGCTCTCGCCGACGATGGCGATCGCTTCCCCTTCTTCGAGGTCAAAACTCACGCCATCGACCGCCCGCACATACCCTGCCACCCCAAATCCCCACTTGCGCAGTTCATACCACACACGCAGGTTACGCACGGAGAGCAGAGGCGTGTTCTCCGATGTGGTAGTAGCTGTCCCCGGTTGTGTCACCATCGTCACCCTTCCTTGGACTGTCATGGGATCTATGTGATCTTAAGCTACCGTTGTTTCTGACCGCACGACCGGTTGCCCTTCCTGTTCGAAGAGCCAGCACTTCACAAGACGGTCCCCCACGCGGAACATAGGAGGGTCTTGCTCACACTTGGCAAAGGCGAGAGGACATCGGTCCTTGAACCGACACGTCGTTGGCGGGTTCAACAGGCTTGGCGGTTGCCCGGGAATGAACTGAAGGTTCTCCGTGCTGTATAACCTGGGCACGCTGGCCATGAGCAAACGGGCATACGGATGCAACGGTTCCTTGAAAAAGGCCTCGGCATCGGCCATCTCCACAATTTGGCCCGCGTACATGACCGCGACATCGTCCGCCAGCTCGCTGGAGGTGGCCACATCGTGGGTAATAAGGATATAACCAACCCCTAATTCCCATTTGATCTTTTTGAGCACGTTCATGATGTTGGCCTGCGTGAGCACGTCCAGCGCGGAGGTGGGCTCGTCGAGGACGATCAGGCGTGGGTTGGTGACCAGGGCCATCGCTATGGCCGCGCGTTGGCGCATGCCCCCGCTGAGCTCGAAGGGATACCGGGTAAGGAAGGCTTCCGGCACCCCCACGTACCGGAACATCTCCTGCGCCCGCTCAATGGCTTCCGCCTTCGTCATGTTGAGGTGCAGCATCAGCGGTTCTGCAATCTGGTCCCCTATGCGCACCACGGGGTTAAGCGCGTTCATCGCGGCCTGAGGGACCCAGGTAATTTTTCGCCAGCGCACCTGAGTGCGGAAGGTTTCATCGTCCAAAGCCATAATATCCTCGCCGTCCAGCAGGATGCGCCCGGTGTACACCGCGACGTTGCGGGGCAGAAGACGCAATATGGCGCGCGTTAGGGACGTCTTCCCACAGCCCGATTCACCGATGATGACCACGGCCCGATTTTCACCCAGGTGAAAATCGACATGATCCACCGCCTGGACAATGCCCCTGCGGGTTTGGAAGTAAAGCACCACATCCTCAGCTTTCAACACGTACGTGTCCGTTGTGTGTGCCATAACTACAGCTCCCGTAGTCGGGGATTGAAGATACGGTCCAAGGAGAAACCCAGCATGGCAAAGGCAACACCGGTGATCATCAAAGCCAATGAAGGCTCCAGCATCCAGTAGAAGTGCCCTTGTAATAACGCACCGTTCACACGGGCATCATCGATGACCTTGCCCCACGTGGGCAGGGACGGATCGCCCAGACCGAGCACGGCCAAAGAGGCTTCTAGAAAGACGAAACTGGGAATGCCGAGCACCAGGGAGGGAATCACCGTGGGAATAATACGGGGGATCATGTATAGAAAGACGATGCGCAAATCGCTGGCCCCATAGGCCCGTGCCGCCTCAATGTAGGGCAAGGACTTGACCTGCAGGAAAATAGCACGGTTGGTCTTTATGCTGGCCCCGAAAATGCTCAAGGCCACAATGGCCAGGAGCATCACGGCCAGACTACGGCTAATGGAAATGCCGATCATAATCAGGATGGGCAATACGGGGAGCACCATGTTCACCTCTGTGATGCGCTGAATGATCCCATCTACCCATCCCCCGAACCACACGCCAATGGCAGCGATGGTCATGCTGAGAAGGGTGGTTCCCAGCGCCGCGAGCAACCCGAAGGTGAGCGCTATGGGAGCACCCCACAGCAGAGCTATGCGCAAGTCACGCCGCAAGTGGTCTGTACCGGCCCACCCGTACACCTTTCCGTAAACTACCATTTTGCTGCTAAGTGTTGACTCATCCTCAAACAGCGTACCCTCCACCCGCACCTTATAGGTGCCTTTCAAGACCTCCATCTCCTCTGCGGCGGGATCTTTAGCGAACAATCCGGCGATGATTTCCTGGTTGTAGTCCAATTGTAGCTTCTGGCGCAGCCTGTCGGCCTGCGACACCAGAAACACCTGCCGCTGGCCGCGGACGGAGAGATCCCCCAGGTTGATCTCTTGTCCATCTGGGCGTACCAGGATAATGGACACGTAAGGGGGCTTCTTCTCAAATGTGGCCAACAAGGTGACGGCCAAGTCTTGAGGAAAATCGTCGGCCGTGTACTCGAAAGTATAAACTGTGTCCTCGATCCAAATATTGTCGTCTATCTGCTCCTTGACACGCTCCACCCCAGGATCTGTGGACAACATCTTGATTGTGGTGGGCAACTTCTTCTGGCGAAAATAATTTACCCACTCCGGAGCTGCTAAGCGCGGATTATCTCCCCAAACCTCCTCACCCCCTCGCCACAGACGGATCGCTTCCGGATAAGGTATGGTAATAATCGTGTAAATCGAAATAGCCACAAAGATGAGAATTACCGTTAGCCCCAGAATAGCAGAAGGGTAATACCGAATCTCTCCCCATGCACTTCTCAACATTAGCTCTTCCTCCTATGTAGACGTTCGCGGTCCGCCCACATCCACGCGCGGGTCGACTATGGCGTAAATGATGTCCAAGAGAAAGACGGTGATGGCAAGAAGATATGCGTACAGAACCGTAATGCCCACAATAACGGCCGTATCATAAACCAACGTGGCCTGGTAGAAAGTACGTCCCAGGCCCGGCCAGTCAAAGATGGTCTCGAAAATAATTTGCCCCGTCCACACACCGATCAGCGTAAGGGCAAACGAGGTAATGATGGTGGGCAACGTAGGGCGCAGGATATATCTGCGCTCAATAGTACGGGAAGGCAATCCTTTAGCCTTGGCGATTTCCACGTAATCTTCACTAGAGTAAATCAGGAAGAACGTGCGCCAACTGTACACACCGATGAAGAGAGAGCTCAACACCTGTGCACTGATGGGAAGAATAAGGTGCTTCAACAGACTCAACGTGTATTCCCAAGGCGTCTCCGGGGGAGGTGTGGAGATCATGCCCCCAAAGGGAAGCACTTTTAGCCAGGCAGCAAAAATGGTGATGAGAAAAAGCCCATAGAACCACCCCGGCGCGGACGACAGGGGGGACAGAGAGACGAACATCCGGTCGAGCCAGTGGCCATAATTGCGTGACAGGAACAGCGATATAAAGAGGGACAGGGCGAACACCATGAGCGCGGAGGTGCCGAAGAGGAAGAGGGTGGGCGGCAAGCGTTCGAGAATGATAAGCCGCACACGGCGTGAGCCGCTGTCACTGGTCATGTTCTCCGCGCGCCCCAGCCGCAGGGTCATGGCATCTTTGAGGAAGCGAAAACTCCGCACCAGGAACGGCTGGTCCAAACCATACCGCTTTTCCCAACGCAGGATCTCCGCCTCCATCCGTTTTTGCCGTTCCTCAGGGGGGAGCGCGCGGAACGTAGGGTTGTTGGCGAGCATGTTGCCCACCATTTCGCGAATAAAGGCGCGTCGGATCTCATCGACCTGCCCCCCCATGTTGGCAATGAGGATGGTCAGATACACCCCGACAATGACCGTAAAGAACAGCATGACCATGCGCACAACGGTGTAACGCAACACCCGCTTCCAGGTAGGTACTCCTCCTTGAGCTCGTTCTTCCGGAGTCACCGGCGCTGCCGGTATCGCCTGTTCTGCCATTCTTCACCTCGCCTCCGTCCAAGCTACCACGTGCAAATCACCACCCTAATATAACAAGAAAACGCTGCCCTCCCAAAATGCCACCGACTGCCGGTCGATATAGCAAAGAAAGGGAGGCCTGTACAGGCCTCCCTTTCTAGCGCAGGACACATCAACGGTTTACGGCAGTAGCAGGAACTCCATGCTGGTCAGCGCCGGGATGCTCACCACCTTCGAAGTGACGGCCACTTCCAGTCGAACCGCACCCACGCCCAACTCGGTGAGCTGGTCGGGGGTGAATTCGATGGCATAGCGGCCATCCTCGATGAGGGTGGCATCACCGGACTGGACCACGTTCCCCTCGGCGTCGAAGAGGAGGTACTTGACCGCATCGATTTCCGCGGCCGGATAAGGTTCACCCTTGAAGGCGACGGTGACGTTGAAGGTAGCGCCCTCGTTCGCCCGCACGCGGGCCGGACCTTCAAGGGACACCTCAGCCAGCTTGGGCTCGGCGAAGCGCAGCCACTTGTTGGCCGGGTCCGCGTAGTCCTCAAAGCGCTTGATGGTCACCGTCTTCTCCAGCGGGAAGACCTTATCCAGGTAGAACGGCCCCGTGCCGATCCAGAAGTGGCCCATCTTCTCGTACCAGGCCTTGTAGTTGGCCCAGCGTGCCTGGGCCTCCTCCTCGGAGACGTACTGCCCGAGGGTGTTGGCGTAGGGGATGTAATTCTCGCTCACGGCCTGGTCGAGATACTTGGCCAGGATCTCCAGGCTGGGGCCGGCAATGTAGCTCATCCACTCCACTTCAAGGGCGTCTGCCTTATCGGAGGTGAACGCCAGCTCCTTGTTCTGCTCGGCCAGGACGCCCAAGGCAACAGCGTGCCAGGCCCCCTCACCAAAGCCGTACTGCGGCCAGAGGGACTGTACCGTCAGCTCCGCGTCCAGCTGGAAGGAATCGGTGTACCACTCGATGACGAGCGGGTTCTCGGACACGATGCGTACGCCCTTGAAGACGCTCATGAAGGAGTCAAAGTCAGGCTTGTAGGACTCGTCGAAAATGGGGCTTTCCTCCTTGCCCCGGTCAAACGTCATGATCAGCGACATGATGACATCCGCGATGTCAAACGGCGAGCCATCATGCCATTTGACCGTCTCATACAGGTCTTCCGGATAGTAGACCACGGACTTAATGCGCGCGGTCACCGTCTGGGTGTACTTCTCGGCCGCGGTGATAAAGCGCTGCTCTACCGGATCCCAGTCCACCCACGCGTCGTCGGGAACGACGATCTCGTCCGCGAACTCAAGGCTCACCCAATCCAGGGTCTTGCGGATAGGCGTGCCGGTCTGAGCGACAACCTCTGCGCGCTCGATCCGCTGCGGCCACTGGAGTCCGGTAAAGGGATCGGCCAAGAGACCCCAGTCACCGGTCGCCCGGTAGACCTGCGCGTCGTAAATGGCGTTGGAACCACCCACCGGGTTCCACGGGTCGGAGAGCACGTCCGCGTTGAGCCAGGTGACCGAACCGCCCTCCTGGCCTTGGATGCGCAAGGTGTAAGGCCAGAGCTGGGCTCCGGAAACGCCACCCGCCAGGTCAAAGGCCACATCCACATTGGCCCGCACCACCGAGAAGGACTTCTGGTCCACCAGCCAGATGCGGACCGACTCCTCTAAGGCCAGTTCCAGCGCCCGGCGGAAGAGCTCATCGCGCTCCGCCATGTCCTTGAATTCATTGTTGGCCAGCTTCTCGGAGATCTCGTCAAACTCGGGAGCGGGATCGTAGGTCTGCCAGAGCGGGATCCCAAGGCCGCGCTTGGTGTAGAAGAACTCAAAGTTGCCTCCCTGATCGCGGCTCACAGCGGTGGTGATCCAACCACCGGTGTAGACGTGCCAGTTCCCCTCAGCCGGATTGCCCCGAATCCAGAAGGCGGCCAGGTCGGCGAAGCGACCATACTGGCGCTTGACCTTGAACCCAAGTTCCTCCAGCTGATTCGCGAAGTAATCACCGATCTCCTTGCGCTCATCCTCTGTGCGAATGAGCACAACAATCTCCACCGGTTCATCGTTATAAGTCCAAATCCCCTCCTCGTTCTTAACGGCGCCCATCGCCTCCATTTCGGCGTCAACGACTGCGCGGGCCTTCTCCAGGTTGTACGCGTACTTCGCCTCAAGCTCCCGCACCTTGTCGATGTAACGCGCGTAGTCGGGGAAAGCGCTGGTGATGGGCAGGTATTTCGGCGTTGCCAGACCACCCATGATCTCGCGGGCGATGTAGTCACGGTCCACGATCCAGTTCATCGCCTCGCGGATCTTCTTGTTCCCAAACGGGTTCAACATGCCGTTGTCGAATTCATAGGTGACCTGTGCCTCTTCGCCTTCACCCTCGACCTTCTTGTAGGTGTTGAAGGTCAGCTCGTTGTAGACACCGAAGAACTCCAGCACCTTGACATCGGGGTTGGCCGTGGCCTCGCGGTAGATATCCGCGTTACCGATGGTGAAGGCGTACACATCCACGAGCCCACCCTTCACTCGCTCATAGCCGGCCACATCGTCCGTCTCCACGATGAAGGTAACCTCATCTACCCAGGCCCCTGTGCGCGGAATCGGTGTCGGCGTGGGCGGAATGGGCGTAGGTGTCGGTGTGGGCTCTTCACGCTCCTCAGGTTTGGGGGTCGGTGTGGGCATCGGCTTTTCTGGTGTCGGCGTCGGCTGCGGAGGTTGAGGGGTAGGGGTCGGTGTAGGCTCTGCTGCACAGCCTACAACCACGAGGGCTAAGATGAGCAACAACGAGGCAAAAATCCACCGCTTACCGTTCATGTTCTCCTCCTTCCGTCGTTCTGGGATCGTCCCATCTACGGAGTCACGGACCTCCTTGTGCGTGCTCCTAGCCGACACGCCGGCACTTCCGGCGGCACAGGCATGAGCGGGCCAGGCTCATGGTCGGACCCTGTGCAGGGGCAGAGGGCCTTCCTCTCCTCCCGGTCGCGCGTTTGATCCAAAAACAAAGGGCTTTCGTGATTAGCTTCAGGTGGAAAGGGCGTTATAGGTTATAGCACAAAACCAATGAGCGGTCAAATGGCTACGCCCATTCTCGTCCGCGCCCCTTTCCTAGGGCTGCTAATTTGACTGATTCTAAAAAACGGGTAAGATGAAGGCGCACCCTAACACAGAGGCCGACCCGATCATCAGCATCGCTCGTGTGTCTTTTACCGCCCTGGGTGGCGGCAGCGGAGTTTTCTTTAAGGAGAGGCCGAATGGGAACGGAAAGCATTCGTGAACGAGTGCGCCAACAGCTGGCCCAGGCCGGCCTACGGGTCACTCCCCAGCGGCTGCTGGTGATGGAAATCCTGGAAGAAGCCGACGAACACCTGGATGCCGAAGCCATCTACGAACGCGCCCGTGACCGGGACCCGCGGGTCAGCCTAGCCACGGTATACCGCACCTTGGCCAAGCTGAAGGAAGTCGGGTTGGTCGAACAACGGTACTTTGCTCGCGACCACAAACGGGAGTATTACGAGACCTCTCACAAGGAGGAACACTATCACTTCACCTGTCTGGGGTGTGGAAAGGTCATCGAAGTCCACACGCCCCGCATTGCTCAAGCCCAGGAGGAACTCAGTAAGGCGTTGGGCCTGATCTTCACCCACGCGTGCATCTGTTTTGAGGGGTTCTGTCCGGAATGTGCAGCCCGCCGTCAGGAAGGCCCCCTCCGGGCCTCACCTCCCACGGCCCGCGGCGGTTTTCCGCGGGTGGTAGCATCCCCGTCGGTCAAGGGGTAAGGTGGGGTCAGTCGTCTTCGCCTAGTCCTTCCAGGTCCAGCCCTTCCAGGAACTCCTTGAACGCGCCCAAATCCTCCTCACTGACGTCGATGTCCTCCGCATCCTCTTCGTTCAGAGCCTCCCGCAACAACGCCTCACCGGCCCGAATGTCCTCCTCCGGTTCACTGGCCGCCTGTTCCATGACGTGTTCGGCCACGTAAATGGGCACGTTCACACGGACCGCTAGGGCGATCGCATCACTGGGACGCGAGTCGATTTCTACCTCCTCGCCGTTCACGTCCAGGTAGATGGTGGCATAAAAGGTATCGTTGCGCAGGTCGTTGACCACCACGTGGGTCACCCGCCCGCCCAGCCTCTCGATGATGTTCGCCAGGAGATCGTGCGTTAAGGGGCGGGGTACCTCCACGCCTTGCAGTTCGATGGTGATGGCGTCCGCCTCAAAGGGACCAATCCAAATGGGCAGATAGCGCTCCCGTCCCACCTCGCGCAGGATAATCACACGGTTCTGGGACATTAAACTGACCCGAATGCTATCGATTTCTACCTGGATCATCGGCCATATCTCCCTGTCGTTCACCGGTGGATCCCAAGCTCTGACATTCACCCTCCGGCGGTCCATCCTTCCCACACACCGTGCAGGAACTTGCCCTCTCACCTGCACGGGAGGGGACTTCACCGATCAGCACCACGTACCGGGGACGCCCGGTGCCCTTTTTTCGGGACGTTCCCGTCGCCCCACATGCCCGGGAACGTGTTTTCCATTATACACCCCTTCAAGATCCCTCCAAAATACACCTGCAGCCGGGATGCCCACGTCCCCACCGAAGGCCTTCCTTGGGGACCGTTTCTCCTACCACCTGTCCTCGCCCTTGAACCGCGCATGGCCCACCGCGGTTTTCCGATGGACTTGACATCGCGGGGCTTTGTTCCTAAAATAGACACCGGATAATACAGCGCGGGCCGAAGTGGCGGAACTGGTAGACGCGCTGCGCTCAGGACGCAGTGGGCGTTCGCCCGTGTGGGTTCGAATCCCACCTTCGGCACCAGAAACCGCCGGCAACGTCTTGCTGGCGGTTTCTTTATGCCCATGTCCCAGGGCAGTTCCCTCCATACCTCCAATCCGGTTTGACATGCCCCTGCGATTATGTTATAGTGAGGGGTGGTGCTGCGGGGTGGAGCAGTGGTAGCTCGTCGGGCTCATAACCCGAAGGTCGAGGGTTCGAATCCCTCCCCCGCGACCTCACAAAGGGGCGAAGTCCTGGGGCTTCGCCCCTTGTCATCCCGTGGCGGCGTAGCTCAGCGGTAGAGCAGGCGGCTCATAATCGCCGGGTCACAGGTTCGAATCCTGTCGCCGCCACCAAGCCCACCGCAGGGTGGGCTTTTTCTTTTGCCCCAAAATAAGGTAGACTCAGGGTCAAGGGCTGGGACGATGGACGATTGACGATGATCCATCGTCCCCCCCAATAACCTATCAACCCGTCGCCTCGCGCGGCCGGGCGTGCGCTCTGGCCCGATGGGTTCTGGCGTGTACCACAGGGAGCACCAACCGTGAAAGCCGTGATTCTCGCCGGTGGCGAAGGCACCCGTTTGCGCCCCCTGACGGTGGAACGGCCTAAACCGCTCGTCCCCCTTGTCCACCGACCCATCATGGGGCACGTGATCGCCTGGCTCCGCCGACATCACATTGAGGACATTGTGGTCACCCTCGCCTACCGGGCGAACATGATCCAGAACTACTTCGGGTCCGGCCGGGCGTATCGGGTCCGCCTCACGTACGCGGTGGAGGAACGAGCTCTGGGCACGGCAGGCGCGGTGAAGAACGCGACCCCCCACCTGGACGGCAGCCCCTTCGTGGTGGTCAGCGGTGACGTGCTTACCGATGTTGACCTCTCCGCGGCCATCGCGTACCACCGCGAAAAAGGTGCCCTCCTCACCATCATCGCCTACCGGGTCACCACCCCCCTGGAGTACGGCGTCGTCGTCCTGGACGACACCGGGCGCGTGACCCAGTTTGTGGAAAAGCCCTCCTGGGGAGAGGTCCTGTCCGACACGGTCAACGCCGGCATCTACATAGCAGACCCGGCCGTGCTGGCCTACATCCCTGAGCACACCCCATCTGACTGGAGCCAGGACATCATTCCCCGGTTGTTGGAGGACGTACCTGACCGGGTTTATGGCTTTGTGGCCACAGGTTATTGGACGGATATCGGGACCTTCAGCGAATATGTGCACGCCACGGCCGACATCCTCGAAGGTCGGGTCAATGTTGGCCCCCTGGGTGAAGCCCGTGGCGACCGCGTCTGGGTAGGGGAACATGTAACCATTGCTCCAGACGCCCTCATCGAAGGGCCCGTCTACCTGGGTCCGGGGGTCAAAGTCCTGGAGGGGGCCCGCATTCAGGGCCCCACGGTCATCCGGGATTACAGCATTGTCGACCGCTACGCGCGTATCTCCCGCAGCATTGTCTGGCGCAACACGTACATCGGTGAGGGCACCGAGATCCAAGGGGCCATCGTCGGTCGACAATGTACGGTGCGGGACAAAGCCGTCGTGCTGGAAGGGGCGGTGGTGGGCGATGAGTGTGTGATTGGCGAAGGGGCCATCATTTACCCCGGGGTTAAATTGTGGGCCCACAAGGAGGTAGAACCCGGTGCTGCCGTACGCACCCACATCGTGTGGAGCATGCGGGGACGACGCCGACTTTTCGGACGGTTCGGCATCACCGGCGTGGTGAACGTGGACCTGACACCGGAATTTTGTGCCAAGCTTGGGGCAGCCATTGGCGCTGTGCTGCCCATGGGCAGCGCCATCATTATGAACCGTGATCCTCACCGCAGCTCCCGGATGCTCAAACGAGCCCTCATCGCGGGATTGCCGTCGGCCGGCGTGCACGTGTGGGACGTACACTCCGTACCCGTACCGGTGGCCCGCTATTCCATCCGCACCACAGAGGCCGTAGGGGGCATTCACGTGCGCCTTTCCCCCTTTGACCCGCGCGTGGTGGATATCCGCATTTTTGACGCGACGGGTATGAACATCGACGCCGAAACCGAACGGTTGATCGAACGAGTGTACTTCCGGGAGGACTTTCGCCGGGCATACCAGGCCGATATCGGCCTCATCACCGACGCGCCCAACGTGGTGGAACACTACATCGACGCGTTTCTCGCTGCTATTGAACAGGACATCATCCGCGAGGCCCGTCTTCGCATTGTGGTCGATTACACCCACGCCCCTACCGTGGACGTCCTTCCCTTAATTCTATCCCGTCTGGGAGTGGATGTGATCCCCCTGAATGCCTATGTGGATGAACAGCGCATCGCCCACTCGTCCGAAACCCTGGCCCAACAGGTGCGCCAACTCGCGACCATCGTGCGTGTCCTGCACACGCACCTAGGAGTACAGATAGACGGCGGCGGGGAACGCCTGACGTTGGTCACCGAGCGCGGGGAAATACTGCGCCCTGACCATGCTGCCCTGGCGGTGATCGACCTTGTCATGCGCTATCAAGGCGGCAAGGCAGTGGTCGTCCCGGTGACCATGAGTCAGGCCGTGGAGAAAGTGGTGGGCTTTCACGGAGGGTACGTCATTCGCGCCCGGTACAACCTCCAGGACCTGATGCGACACAGCACCCACCCCGACGTGATTCTGGCCACCGATGGGAGAGGACACTTTATCTTCCCGCAATTTCAACCGGTAGTCGACGGTCTGTTCGCCCTGGTCAAGATCCTGGAACTCTTAAGCCGATATCAGACGGTACTCTCCGAAGTGCTCCAACAACTGCCTCCGATACACATGGCTAACGCGCAAATTCCCTGTCCTTGGGAGGTGCGAGGGGCCGTAATGCGGCGCCTCCAGGAAACGTTTCGCGGGCATGAAGTAGACCTCACCGACGGACTAAAGGTGTGGCTGGACGGAGAAACCTGGGTGCTTCTGCGCCCCGATCCGGACCGCCCCTTGATCCACGTGGACGCTGAGGCCCCCACACCGGAGGGTGCTACAGCGTTGCTGACAGAATCGGCGCGGCTGGTGGAAACCCTGCGAGATGAGGAGATAACATAAATGGTGTCACTTCCCCTGTCCATGGAGGATGTCGCCGCGTTGTACCGGGAACACGAGGCCGCCCACGCGTGGGATCACGTGTTGCGGGTGTATCGCCTCGCCGAACGCATCGCACGGGCCGAGGGGGCCGACATGCGGGTTGTCCTGACCGCTGCCCTGTTACACGATATCGTCCACACGGGGCCTGACCATCACCGACGAAGCGCGTCCCGGGCCCGCGCCATCCTCCGCGATGAACCCTCTGCCTTCGTCGACGCGGTGGCCCACTGCATTGAAGCCCACCGCTTTCGTGCCGGCCCTACACCCCAAACTCTGGAAGCACAGGTCCTACACGACGCAGACAAACTGGACGCGATAGGGGCCATCGGCGTCGCGCGGGCCTTTGCGTACGCGGGTCACCACGGTAGCCGGTTATGGGCCCCCTTCGCGGCCGTTCAAGAGGCCCCACCACCTTCGGGACAGGCTTATACGCCGGTGCACGAATTCTGGTACAAACTCCAACACATCATCGACCGGTTGTACACCCCTACAGCGCGCCGGCTGGCCCGTCAACGCCACGCGTTTATGGTGGCCTTCTTCCAGCGCCTGGAGCAGGAATGCCTGGGCTATCTGTAACCCCCTTCACGCCAACAACGCGTACCCACCATCCACCACGATGGTCTGGCCCACAATCATGGCCGCGTCATCGGTGCAAAGCCAGGCCACGATACGGGCCACCTCTTCTGGGGTTACCAAGCGTCCGGCCGGGGTACGTCGCTTTGCGTTGGCAATAATAACGTCCTTGCTGGGGAAGAAGTTCAACGCCTCGGTTTCCACCACCCCGGGCGAGATAGCGTTCACCGTGATACCATACGGGGCCAGCTCCACGGCCAGGTACCGGGTCAACGCCTCAATTGCCGCCTTGGACACCCCCACCAAACTGTACTCGGGCAGCACCCGGACCGACCCAATGCTGGTTATCGTCACGACCCGCCCCCACCCCCGGGCTTTCATGTAAGGAAACGCCTCCTGGACTCCGAAGAGAATGGACCGCGCGTTGATGTTCAAGGTCCAGTCCCATTCCTTGGCGCCCTGTTCCATGGCCGGTTTCAGCACCCCGGAGGCAGCGTTACCGATGAAAATGTCCACGCTGCCAAAGTGCTCTGCCGCTGTGCGCACCAGTTGACGGATGTGCTCCTCCTCGCCCACGTGGGCTTTCACGACAATCGCCTTGCCCCCACGCGCTTCGACCTCATGTGCGGTTTCCTCCGCGGCCTGGCGCCGCCGGAAGTAATTCACCGCTATGTTACACCCGCGGGATGCAAGCTCCAGGGCAATTGCACGGCCAATGCCCCGTCCACTGCCCGTGATGACCGCCGTTTTGCCTGCCAGTGTCAACGGGTCCCTCCTTGCTGTGGTTTGGATAGGTTACCCTTCAAACGCATTGCAAGCACCTTGGCCGGCAACCGGGGCGCGGTTCGAGGATTTAGCGATTTAGCCCTCTTGCGCCGTCATAGCAACGGCCCGCAGGAAGAATGCCAGGTTTGCCGGCCGCTCGGCCAAACGTCGCATAAAATAAGGGTACCAGTGGGTACCATACGGCACGTAAACGCGCATCCGATAGCCGGCCGCCACCAGCGCCCTGGCCCGCTCTCGGCGTACACCGTACAAAAACTGAAATTCAAACGCGTCAGGAGCGATCCCCACCCGCCGGGCCGTGGTGCAGGTGTAATGAATGATGGCATCGTCATGGCTGGCCACCGCGACGCGGCTTCCTTTGGCGCGAGCAGCAGGCTCCCACAACTGGCGGAGCAACGCGTAAAACGCCTCCCGGATCTGGCGGCGTTCTTGCCAGGCCAGGGAAGGGGGCTCATCGTACGCCCCTTTAACCAGCCGCACGTCCGCTATGCCGGCCTCTATCAACGAGGCCACGTCTCGAGGGGTACGGTACAGGTAAGATTGTACCACCACCCCCACATTGTCGAACGTTTCCCGAATCCGACGGTAGAGTGCCAGCGTACGGCCGACGTAGGCGGAGCTCTCCATGTCAATGCGCACAAAACGTCCAACCTCCGCCGCACAGGCGACGATCCGGTGCAAATTCTCGTAGGCTATGGCCTCGTCCAGGTCCAACCCCAGATGGGTTAATTTCACAGAAACGCCACTGTGCAACCCTTCCCGGTGAATGGCCATCAACGCGTCCACGTATGCATCTGCCGCGCTGCGTGCCACTGCCTCGGACGTCACGTTTTCTCCCAGGTAGTCCAGGGTGGCGTGCATGCCCTGGAGGTTCAACATCCGGATCACGGCGAGCGCATCTTCCAGGCGTTCTCCGGCCACGAACCGACGGGCCACCCGTCGAGCAGGCGGGAGAGCAAGGATCACCCTCTGCCATTGAGGACTCCTCGCCATCCAGAGGAGCATCCGACGTACTACGGTGTACATGATGACACCCCTTCGTGCGATCCTGTGGTTGTTAAAGGGGCTGCCCCCGGATTGTCCCCACGAGGCGCCAACCGTTACTCCTCCTGGGCGTCTGAGGGGCACGGGTCCAACCCTTGCTGTTGCCAAGCCCGTGCGACCACTGCTTCCCTGCGGGCCATAAAGCCACCCGCGGCAAAGTAGCGTCGCAGGATGGCGTACCAATCCCCCTGAGGCGCAATGGCTTGCATGTGTTCGTAGCAGGCCTCCAGGTCGTTCGCGGTGTACGGTCGGTAGGAGTTCTCGTGCACTACGGCCTGCAAGGGCACCCGGGGACGTGGCCGGTCGGGCACTTTGGTCGGATCAGGCACACCCACACAGAGGCCACACAAAGGCAACACACCGGCCGGTAACGTCAGCTCTCGAGCCAGTCGATCGGCCTGTGCCTGGATACCACCGATAAAACATACCCCATATCCCAACAACTCGGCGGCCAACGCCAGGTTTTCAGCGGCCAGGGCTGCGTCGATGATGCCAAAGAGAAGCGCCACACGTGGCCCCATATCAAACACGCCCCCGCGGTGCTCCACCAGCCGCCGCAATCGATACACGTCCAAACACACCACAAAAAACTCCGCACACGTGCGGATGTGCTCCTGATTTCCCGACCACGTAGCAATTCGATCCCGCAGTGCCGGGTCGGTGACACGAATAAAGGAATACATCTGTGCGGTTGCGTCGGTAGAGGCCCGCTGTGCGGCCAGCAACATCCATTCCACATGCTCAGGCGGGATGGGCTCGGGCAAATAATGCCGGATAGACCGATGGCGCCAGAAGACCGCCAGCCGGGCGTAAGCATCCTCTCGGGCATCTACCGCCATGGGCGAATCCTCTCCCACAGGCGACGGATGGTCTCCCAACGGCGTAGTATCGTGCCCGGTATCACCCCTGCCAGGTGAAAGGGCAACGCGTCCTCTACCTCCACCGGCACCGCCAGTACCTTCAGGACCACATAAACAGGCCACACCGCTACGCCTGCGGCAATCAAGTATGAACCCCACCGTTTGCGCCGGTCGGCCGAGTTCATGTTCCCTCCTCTATCTCTCCCGGAATGACGATGCGATACGCACAGTAATAATGTCCTTGTACCAGGTGCCGAACCCGTTCCACGGAAGCTTCAGGAAACAGGGCCTGGATAAACTTCAGTTCACTGACACAGGCCTGCGGGAAACGAACGGCCACATCGTGAATTGCGCAGTGGTGCTCGCACAGACAGTATTGCCCCGGCCCCTCCTTGTGCCACACGGCCAGGTACCCTTCCCGGTCCAACAGCTCCGCCAGCGCGGCCACGCGCTCCTCCACCGGCAGATCGCCCAGCACACGGCTCGCTTCCTCAACACGTCGCCGGGCCCGCCGCTCAAACAGGAGAGCAACCGCTTCCTCGCCGTACAACTCCGCCAGATAGGTTAACAGCTCCAGGCTCAAGGCTGCATACCGCTGGGCGAACCAATGGTGCCCTTCGGGGGTGAGGAAGTAGACGAACCGGGGGCGCCCCTGACCGTACCGCACCACCCGATGTGCAATCACCCCGGCGGCCTCCAGCGCGTAGAGGTGGCGCCGCACCCCCATGGCCGTCATGCCCAAACGGGTGGCCAGCTGCTGCGTGGACGCTTCCCCCATCATTTTCAGCGTGATCAAGATGCGCTGACGCGTGGGCAGCCGTTCGTCTACCCCGCTCAACGGGTGGTCGCGCACTACAACCTCACCTTTCACGATCCCCTCGCCTCCCGGCCTGCGTCCTGAGATAGCAAGTTTGTACCTTCCGGGGAGGGTGACACCCTCCTGTGCCTCGTCCCTTTCTTCCGTGGTCACACAAGCTTGTGCGGGCTCCATTATAGCATTACCCCCCGTGCCGGCCCGCAAGCGCGATCCACCATGGCCAAGACATGCCCCCCGAGGAAGATGCGCTTCCTTTCAAAGTGAAGTATAATGCGTAGGTCTTAAGGATATTGCCAGGAGATCCTATCCCCGGCGAGGACACACCGGCATTGTCACGCGCGGGCCTCCACCGGGGCGCCCAACACGACATATCCGGTGGCGGGAGAAGGCTTTCCATGACACACACACCGCTTGACGGCCAGGAAGAACGGAACGGTGTCCACGTCGCTCAGCTTATCCGCCCTGTGGACATCGGCGAAGAATTGAAAACCGCCTATCTCGACTACGCGATGAGCGTCATCGTCGCGCGGGCGTTGCCCGACGTGCGCGATGGCCTCAAACCCGTACAACGGCGGATCCTTTATGCCATGCACGACATGGGCCTGCGGTCCAACGCGGCCTACCGGAAAAGCGCCCGCATTGTGGGGGAGGTGCTGGGAAAATATCACCCCCACGGGGATGCCCCGGTGTACGAGGCGATGGCCCGCATGGCTCAAGAGTTCTCCATGCGCTACCCGCTGGTGGACGGCCAAGGGAACTTTGGCTCCATCGACGGCGACAGCCCCGCGGCCATGCGGTACACCGAAGCCCGCCTGGCACCCATTGCGGAAGAGCTGCTCCAGGACCTGGAGAAGGATACCGTCGACTGGCAACCCAACTTTGATGGCTCCCTGCAGGAACCGGTGGTCCTCCCCGCGCGCATCCCCAACCTGCTCCTCAACGGTGCTTCCGGCATTGCCGTGGGTATGGCCACCAACATCCCTCCTCACAACCTGAACGAAGTCGTCGATGCCCTCATCTTCCTGATCGACAACTTCGAGCGGCTGGACGAGATCGGCGTGGAGGACTTGATGCAGCACCTGCCGGGCCCGGATTTCCCCACCGGCGCGCTGATCCTGGGGACGGATGGAATTCGCCAGGCCTACGCGACCGGTCGTGGACACCTCACCCTGCGGGCCGTGACCACCATAGAAGAGCGACGCGGGGGAGGATACAGCATTATCATCACCGAAATCCCCTACCAGCTGAACAAGGCTTCCCTTATCGAACGCATTGCCGACTTGGCCCGCAACGGCCGGGTGGACGGCATCACCGACCTGCGCGATGAGTCGGACCGAGAAGGCCTGCGCATCGTGATCGAGCTGAAGCGGGGAGTGGCTCCCCGCAAAGTGTTGAACCAACTGTTCAAGTACACCCCTTTACAAACGACGTACGGCGTCCAGATGCTGGCCCTGGTGGACGGGGAGCCTCGCCTGCTACCTTTAAAACGCCTCCTGCTCCACTACCTGGAACACCGGCGCACAGTCCTCACCCGACGGACCCAATTCGAACTGGAAAAAGCCCGGGCACGCGCTCACGTGCTGGAAGGCCTGCGCATTGCCCTGGAGTTCCTGGACGAGGTGATCGCCCTAATCCGCCGATCGGAAAGTGCCGACGCGGCCCGTACTGCCCTTATGGAACGCTTTCGCCTCACCGAGGTCCAGGCACAGGCCATCTTGGATATGCCCTTGCGCCGCCTTGCCGCTTTGGAACGTCAGAAAATCGAAGAGGAATACCAGGAAGTGCGCCGCCAGATCGCCTACCTGGAGGACCTGCTGGCCCACCCCCGCAAGATCCTTCTCCTCATCCGGGACGACCTGGAGGACATCAAAGCCCGCTACGGGGACGAACGGCGCACCCGCATCGTGGCGGAAGAGCCCACCGAGTTCACCGAAGAGGACCTGATCCTGCAAGAGAACTTACTGGTCACGGTCACCGCGGACGGGTACATTAAGCGTACGCCCAGCCGCGTGTTTCGGTCACAGCGCCGGGGTGGCCGAGGCATCAAAGGCCTCGAGATCCGGGAGGATGACGTCGTAGCCCATGCTGTGGCCTGCCGCAGCCTGGACACACTTCTCTTCTTCACCAACCAAGGGCGGGTATACGCGGAACGCGCGTACAACCTGCCCGAAGGCGGACGCACAGCCCGGGGCCTCCCCCTGGTCAACGTCATTAACCTTCAAGCCGGTGAAGAGGTCACCGCGCTGGTGCCCGTTTCCACCTTTGACCAGGACAAATACATTACCTTATGTACCCGCCACGGTAAGATGAAACGTCTGCCGTTGGCGACCTTTGCCCGGGTGCGGTCGTCCGGCCTGACGGCGATTGTGCTGGCCCGCGGGGACGAGCTAGGATGGGCACGCATCACCGACGGCTATCAGGATCTGCTGGTCACCACCCGGCAGGGACGCACCCTGCGCTTCCCCGAGGCACAGGTGCGGGTCATGGGGCGCACCGCGGCCGGGGTACAGGCGGTTCGCCTGGCCGCCAACGACGAGGTAGCCGGGCTCACCGCAGCCCTGCCGGAGGGAACACTGTTGCTCATTACCGCCCACGGCTTTGGCAAGCGCGTCCCCTTGAGCGACATCCCCGGCCGGAATCGGGGCGCCCAGGGCGTTCTGGTGACGGAGGCCCGGCGCTTGCCCGAAATTGGCCCCATCGTCTCTGCCCGGATGGTGCTCCCAGACGACGAGATCATCGTCCTGACGGCAGGGGGGTTGGCCGTCCGCATTGCAGTTCAGCAGATCCCTGTGCTCAAGCGGTATACTAAAGGTGTGCGGGTCGTCTCCCTTGTGGAAGGCGACACCGTTGCCGCGGTGGTTCGCCTCCCCCGAGCTGAAGAGAGGGCACCTTCAACGGTACCGACCAACGGTCAAGAGAAACGGGATGGCAGGCACACCGGTGAGTAAGGCGTCATGTTACGACAATGGCTGAAGCGCGGTCCCGGTCAAACGCTGGCCTTCATGGCCGAACCGGACGTAGATCAACTGGCAGAGACCCTGGTAGCCTTCGCTAACACGGATGGAGGCACCATTGTTGTCGGCGTCGATCCTGAAACCCGTTCCCTCGGGCTCACGTTGCCCGAGGAGGTGGAAGACGCCCTGCGCATGGCCTTGGCCCGAACCCGGCCGGTAGTGCGTACCGAGTGGAGCATGGAGCAAACCACCTCCGGCCCGGTGGTGCTCATCCGAGTGCCCCGTAGCACGGAGTTGCACAGCCTGGACGACGGGCGCGTGCTAATCCGAAGCAACATCCACAACCGTCCTCTGAGCGGGGACGCCATACGCCAGCTGGCAGCCACCAAAAGCAGCGGGGATTACGAAGCGGAACCGGTGCCCGGAACCAGCTTAGCAGATTTCGAGCCGGACATCGTGGACGAGTATCGTCACCACTGGGAAGAGCGTCAGCGCCGCACCTGGCTGGGCACCACCGAAGAGTTGCTGTTGGCCGCGGGCGCGATCACCGAGGACAAGACACCCACCGTGGCCGGTCTACTGTTGTTTGGCAAGGACCCACAGTTTCACCTGCCCCAGGCAGAGCTGGATTTTGTCCGCTTTGAAGGGATGGAGCCGCGCGGTCCGGAAGGGCTCCCTGGGTATGGCCGTCGGGAACGGGTACGAGGCCCTCTAGCCCGCCTGCTGGAACGGGCATGGGACCTGGTGCGCCAAGAGATGCGCGTGGAAGCGGTGGTACGCGGCCTGCAACGCGAAGAACGCCTGGAATACCCACCCTTCGCCGTGCGTGAAGCCCTGGTCAACGCGGTAGCCCATCGCGATTACCGGCTCACCGGCCGCCGGATTGAGGTCCGGATGTTCGACGATCGGCTGGAAGTGACCAGCCCTGGGGGGTTGCCCGGGTACATCACGCTGGACAACATCGTGGAGGAACACTTCAGCCGAAACCCCCGCATCGTCAACGGTCTGTACCAGTGGGGCTACATCGAGGAACTTGGCTTGGGCATCGACCGGATGATAGAGGACATGCTGGCTGCAGGCCATCCCAAACCGGAGTTTAAGGCCACGCCCTTCTCCTTCACCGTGATCCTGCGCAACCGTCGGGAGCGGGTGACACCCCTTTCGCGACGTGATTGGGGGGTGCCGTTGAATCCCCGCCAAATTCGCGCCCTAGAATACGTCGAGCGAGAAGGACGCATTACTAACCGCGAGTATCGCCAGCTATGTCCTGATGTGAGCCCCGAGACCCTGCGCCTCGACTTGGCGGATTTAGTGGAAAAAGGGTTGCTTATAAAGGTGGGCGACAAACGAGGCACCTATTACATTCTCAAATAGAACGCACGCATGTGTCCGCCTTTTGGCTCCCACCCCCGTGCAGACGCATAGCACGAGCAGACCGACCCGTTGCCCCACCAATGGGGAGAGGATGAAGGCCTTGTTAGTGGAAGACAACACCGGCGCTATTCTGTTTTTGGGGCGGGGAGTGCCCCTCCGGGAAGCGTCATCAGACAACCGTTCAACGGCAAACGGTCCGGCCCGCTCATTGCAAAGCCGATTGGCATGGACTTTTCGAGACCCGGTGGGCGATGTAGAATAGGGTGACCTTAAAGACAACCCCGAAATGTCGCATCCGGTATCCGGCATTTGCGAGACATCGCGAGGTGGACTCCGGTAAACCGTTAGTGGCTGTTTTTCATCCGAGGGGGGAGACGTGGAACGCATTCAGGAGACCACAACAACACGCCAGCCGCCCAAAAAGCGCATGACATACGAGGAATTCCTCGCCTGGGCCGACGAGGACACCTACGCCGAGTGGGTCAACGGAGAGGTCATCATGGTATCACCGGCTTCACGTCGTCACCAGGACATCACGGACTTTCTCACAGCAGTATTGCGGACGTTTGTGGAAATCCATGGTCTGGGGCGGGTGATCAGCGCGCCTTTTCAGATGAAGTTGCCCTACAGCGGACGGGAGCCGGACATTCTCTTTGTGGCTCGTGAGCACCTGGATCGGCTGCGAGACACGTATCTCGATGGCCCCGCCGACCTCGTCGTGGAAGTGCTTTCCCCCGAGAGCGCGGCCCGGGACCGGGGGGAGAAGTTCTACGAGTACGAAGCCGCCGGCATCCCGGAATACTGGCTTATCGATCCCACGCGGGAAATGGCGGAATTCTACGTGCTGGAAGGCAAACACTATCGACCCCGCTTTACCGGCAGTCACGGGCGCTATGAGAGCCATGTCCTACCGGGCTTCTGGTGGCAAGTGGAATGGCTCTGGCAGGATCCCCTGCCGAGCGAAATGGAAGTGCTGGTTCAGATAGGAGGAGAAGCCTACATTCGCCACCTGGCAGACGTCTTGCGCCATGTTGGCGGGGACGCGTACGTGCGCCTCCTCGTGAGGCACCTGACCGAAAAGGACCCTCAGGAATAAGAAAATCGCGGATGGCCGACCTCGCAGGCTACGGGAGGTTTCCCGCCACGCCCAATCCCGTCAGGATGCCGGACTGTATCCGGCATCCTGACGGACCGTTTCCCTCCTCATTATCGACCGGTCTGCCTTTGGGATTGCTTCCACAACAAGGGGATGTAATCGATGAAGCGTCGCGGATACACGTCTATTTCTCCCAGGTCCGTGACCTCGCCGGGCTTCACGTCCGCGCCCCGCACTACGGCGGGATCGAGATCGGCACGCTCAATCCACAGGTCGTACCGGCCCGGCAGGAGCGGGGAGAGGAGCACGAAACCTTTGGCGTCGCTGAAAGCGCCGGACACATCCCCCGCGTTGAGGGCGGTCACGAACGCGCCCTCAACGGGCTCCTGCAACAGGGCCGTTATCCCGC
>WFWT01000117.1 GCA_015490995.1 Anaerolineae bacterium
ATATGCCATTGTTGTTGCTCCATGACCTCCTAACTCATACCCCGGTGGGACCTATGTCCGGTTGAAGCCTCATGAGGGACCGCAGCAAGGAAATTGTCTCCTCACACATCGCTCGGAAATCGTTGTGTTCCCGTAAATACACTTAGAGCATATATCTCCTTCGGTGATATAGCTGAACGCGTTCATCCCAGGGCGTGGGGCAAAAGGTGGAAACTCTTCTTTTCAGGTGATTAGGTGACCACTGGCACTGTAGCATGGTTATCGGTTCCATGTCAAATCACTGCCACCGAAATCATATCCTGTTGAAACAGATTGCATGGGGCCGTAAGTGCTAGATACAATGAAAGTCCGGTCCGCGATACCTCAAGAGGAGGAGGCAACGTCATGACACCGATTGTTGAGATGTACCGTGTGTCTGTGCGCCGTGGAGATACCCATGTGCTGCACGACGTTACGTTGAGCATTCCTCAGGGCCATCACACCGCTATCTTGGGGCCGAACGGTGCCGGGAAAACAACGCTGCTCAAGCTTATTACTCGTGAGATTTACCCCCTTCACCAGCCACACACCCGTGTGCGGCTGTTTGGGCGGGAGCGGTGGAACGTATGGGAGCTCCGGGCTCGCTTCGGTGTGGTTTCCCACGAGTTACACCGGGGGTACTCGGATTACACCAGGGGAGTGGATGTGGTACTTTCGGGGTTCTACTGGAGCATAGGGACGTGGCCTCACCAGACGTTTGGCGCGGCACATCGCCGTCGAGCGCGAGAGATCATGCGGTGGTTTGGCATTGAGACGCTGGCAGATAAACGTTTTGGGGAGATGTCCACCGGGGAACAACGTCGTTGTCTGCTGGCCCGCGCCCTCGTCCACGATCCGGAAGTGCTCATCCTGGACGAACCCACCAATGGCTTGGACCTGGCCAGTCGGTTTCGGTTTCTCGGTTTAGTACGTCAGCTGGTGCAACAGGGGAAAACGATCGTGCTTGTGACCCATCGGGTCGATGAGATCATCCCGGAAATTCGGCACGTTATTCTGCTCAAGCAAGGACAGGTTATGGCTAGCGGGTCGAAGGAGGAGGTCCTTACCGCCGAACACTTAAGTCGCCTGTTTGACGTTCCCCTCACCGTGGTTCAGGCTAACGGTTATTTTCAGGTTGTGCCGGCTGCATGATGCTCCGCCTTTTCCTCATAAAGGGTTATCTCACCGTGCCAGTAACCATCCAAGTACGGCAGCGAGGGCATCACGCATGGTAAGCCAAACACGATATCCCAGGGCGACAGCCATCGCGGTCGACACGGGAATGTAGGGTGCCAGCAACAACACGAGCACTCCTTCTCTGACACCGATGCCCGTGGGGGCGAAGACAGAGATGTAGCCGACCACCCACGCTCCAATGTACGTGGTGAGGAGCAATGCTGCCGTCGGCCAGGCGAGGACGTTGGTCTCCATCAAGCCCACGCCTTGCGCGAAGAACACAAAGCCTGCGCCCTGCAATCCATGGGCTGTACTGTACATCAGGAAAAGTAAAACCCGTCGCCAGGCGGGTAAGTGTGGGGTAAGGGGCACATGCCCAATGCGGGAGAGTATATGTGGTAGAAGTCGAGGTAACAAGGGGGAAAGTATGCCAACAGAGAGCCCCAGGAGCGCAAGGCTTAACCAGGGGATGTAAGGTGTAAAGTCCGGATTGGGAAAGAAAAAGCCTACACTGAGCAGAAACATGCCGGCCGTGAGGACTTGAAACCCAATTTCCTCCACTGCAGCGGCTCCAATTGTCTGTAATGCTATCGCCTGCGCATGACTCATTGCCGCGCGCGCTGCGATGTCCCACACACCACCGGGCAGATAACGGGCTAGCTGGGCGCGCAACCATATGCTGCTGGCCATCTGCCAGGTAAGGTTCTCGCCCATGCTCCGGAGGACCTGCCACCATGCTGTGGCCAACACTACCATCTGGCCAAGCAGAACGACCAACGCCAGAAGGAGCCATCCCTCATGAGCTTGCCACTTTAGACGGCGCATGGCAGGCCATTGGCTCCACAGAGCTCGTGCCCAAAGGAGAATAATCATCCCTATCAGTGCCCATCGGGCCCACCGAATCACGTGTCTACGTCGACGCACGTGTTGCAGAGTCATCGGATATCCCGGAAAGAGGACAGCGGCGTACAAAGATAACCGCGATGTCATCCTCGTATAGTTTTTCCCAACATGGAGAGGCCATTGCTGCTCGAATACCATCCTTATGATCGGCCACGGAGAACATCAAGTGGGTGAGCCGGTATTGGGCGGCAATGTTCTCCCAGTCGAAGCGTCCCATACCGATGGCAAAGTAGTCCTCCCACTGAGATGCGGGGTAGAGCTCCACACGGGTGTCAATGAACACCGGCAGGCGAGGACATGCCCATATCTGGTAACTTCCAAAGCCTTGTTCCTGATATACCCGGGCCTCGGGTGGGGCCTGTTTACACAGGAATGCAGTTGCCGCTACCGGTGTGCTCCGACTAAGCACGCGTTCCGGGGTCCATGGGGGCAAGGTGCCTCGCCACCATGGAAGGCCCAGGCCGACCATTACCCCCATGATGGCGATAAGCAGCAGGTTGACCCAGGACTTTCCCTTCGGCAAAGGCCGTTGCCAATAGGCATGAGGGGCGATGGTTTCGGCCAACACCGGTATGAGTGCCATACCGTACCACGAGATGACGCGACGGCTCCACAGTGTACCCAACCCAAAGGCTAATATCATAAGCACATGCGCTGTAGGGGGCATGTGTTGGTATCGGATGAGGAGGTACACGAGAGCCAGGGAAAGTCCTATCATTAGCTGACCGTCTGCATCCCTCAGGGTAAGAGGCATGAACTCCATGTTAGCTTGAAGGGTCACCGGATTGCGCAAAAAGCCCGCAAAGTAACGGATCATCCCTTGAAGTCCAGCTGGGGTGACAGCGAGGGCGAGAATACAGCCCAGGAGGATGATCCCTAAGCGACGGGCATCGGCCATACTCTTGCCATACCGTATGGTGTCTATGACCGCTGCTACAAAGTAAGCTCCCACAAGGCCAAGGCCAAAGAGGACGGCCCCGTGCAAGTTGGCCCAGAAAACAAACAGGGGAACGAGAAGCCACACATGGCGACGTGCGCCGCGGCGATGGGCTTCCAGAAGAATGAGAACTAACGCGAAGAGGGGGAAGGAGAAAGTCTGAGGTCGTACTGCCCAGTTGGCCATGCCCACGGATGCACCGGCCAGCGTGGCTACAGTAGCCGCGCGGCGGCCAGACCATCGGCTCTGCGTGTAGTCGAGGAGGCTATATGCCAGGGCAATGGTAAAAGCGTGCACCAGTAGCACACCAGCTTCCCCGACGCGTTGGTAGATCAAAAACCATCCCACTTCGGCCAGCCACGCTTGATAAGTCCATTGGGCACCGGCACGAGTGAAGGAAAAGAGGTCGGTAGTTGGTATGGTGCGGTAAGTCCAGATGTATTCCCCAACCCGGAGGTGCCACCAGAAATCATTGGGCGCGATCTCGATGCGCAACACTGCCATCAGCACCAGAAGGGGGACCGCCAGTCCCCACACGTGGCCTAGTGTCACCTGTGGCCATTGGGTTTTCATCCGTGCGTGTTCTCCCACGGTCGTGTTTCACGTTAACCGAGGCCCTGCGACGCGCACGTCTTCCGTGACTTCGGCGGCGAATTGGCGGAAGTTTTCGTGGAAACGGCGGGCCAACTCACGCGCCTGGCGTTCGTATGCTTGGGGGTCGGCCCAGGTATCGCGCGGGGTTAATATGTTCTCCGGGACACCTGGGCAACGCACGGGCACGTTTAGGCCGAAGATGGGGTCGGTACGGGTGGGCACGTCGTCCAGTTCCCCTTGTAACGCGGCCCGGATCATAGCACGGGTGTACGCCAAACGAATGCGTTTTCCTACACCGTAAGGCCCTCCGGTCCATCCAGTGTTGACCAACCATACCCGCACATTGTGCCGACAGATTTTCTCCTTGAGAAGTGTAGCGTAGAGGGTCGGCGGAAGGGGGAGAAAAGGGGCCCCGAAACAGGTGGAAAATGTGGCCTGCGGTTCCTGCCCTAATCCCTGTTCTGTACCGGCCAGTTTTGAGGTATATCCGGACAGGAAGTAGTACATGGCTTGTTCCGGGGTGAGACGGGCAATAGGGGGCATAACACCAAAAGCGTCCGCGGTGAGGAAGAAGATGTGGCGTGGGTGTCCTGCCCGTCCATCCGGCACGTAGTTAGGGATGGCGGAAATGGGATATGCCCCTCGCGTGTTCTCGGTGTAGCGGTCATCGTCGAAGTCCACGTCGCGGGTGACGGGGTCCACTACTACGTTTTCCAGCACCACGCCGAACTGGTGAATGGCCTGCCAAATAAGCGGTTCGTGTTCAGGTCGCAACCGGATGGTTTTAGCGTAGCATCCTCCTTCGAAGTTGAAGATACCGTCGTCACCCCATCCATGCTCGTCATCCCCGATCAGCCTGCGTTCTGGGTCAGAGGAAAGGGTAGTTTTGCCCGTGCCCGAGAGGCCAAAGAACAGGGCGACGTCTCCTCGTTCACCGACATTGGCCGAGCAGTGCATGGGTAGAACGCCGTGTTGGGGAAGGTGATAGTTTAGTACAGTGAAGATGGACTTTTTAATTTCCCCCGCGTAGAGAGTGCCCCCTATGAGCACCAAGCGACGACCGAAGTGCAGGACAATAAAAGTTTCTGAACGGGTTCCGTCCGTTTCAGGGTTTGCCCGTAGGCTCGGCGCGTGCAGGACCGTGAACCTGGGATGATGTGCCGGGATTTCTGAGGGAGAGAGGCGCAAGAACAGGTGACGGGCAAAAAGGCTATGCCAGGCATGTTCTGTCACCACCCGGATGGGCAACCGGTATCGCGGGTGGTTTGCCACAACCGCGTCCATAACAAACACATCTCGTTGTTGGAAGTACGTGGTCATGCGTGTCAACAAGCGCTCAAAGTGCGCTTCGCTCATGGGATGATTAATCTCACCCCACCAGATACGCGCGGCGCTGGATGGCTCTTCTACAACGAACTTGTCCTGAGGAGACCGACCGGTGTGTGGTAGGGTCAATACGGCCAGGGCACCCGTGTTGGTAAGCACCCCCTCACCCCGTTGGACAGCCTCTTCAATTAAGCGCGCCACCGGCAGATTCCAGAAGGCCCGTCGAAGGCCCTGCAGGCCATGTTCCTTGAGGGAGGTGGCGCTCTGAACGCCCACGTGGTTCGTCTGGTCGTTCATGGTGTGGATCCTCTCCATATGCGGTTTTCGTGGTGGCCTCCGTGGCCGGGATGAGGGGCAACCGACGGCCATCAGGTATGGTAGCACAGTTTTTCTGGGAGAGGGGAACTTGGAGGCTCGTAGAGCACAGCTCAGTGGTCTTGCGAAAGGCCTTAGGGTTCGACAAGAGGAATGGAGGGCAACGGGCTCAACAGGCGATATCCCTCTGCCGTCACTTCTGGTAGCCATCCTTCTATGGTCTCGTTGCCTACACGCCACCAGATGAGCCCATCTACCCATACAGGGGGCTCGAGAACGGTCACAAGTGTACCCCCGGCCAGGCTACCGAGGAGCGCGTCCTCCCCCGTGTATCCTGGACTGTAAACCGGCAGGGCACAGGGGGCCTGGGTCAGGCAGGTTACAACGGCGCGTTCTCCCGGCGTTAACCGTGACGTGACCGGGGTCATGTACGGCTGTACTAGGGTGGTGCGTTCTGTGCGTTCTTTGACCCATCCCATGCGGCCGCGATTATCCACCGTTGCCCACCATCCCTGCCACTTGCCCGGAGGGATTACGTGTAAAACGCTGCCGGGAGGCAGTGTGGTGATGATGGTGTCTGCACCGCCTGCAGTGCTGGGCTCCACGCGCCAATTCACACCTAATGGTCCAACAATTTTCACTTGCCATTCGTCCACCTGAAGGATGGTGGGGGCGGCCGGAGTTACTTCGACAAGAGCAGTGGAAGTAGTTTCGATAGATGCCAGTAACGGGAGCAGGGGCGGGTATGGACGGACGGCGGTGATGCGCTGTTCAATACCCCGTAACCTGGCTGCTCGCTGGCCCAAGACTATCCCTACCAGTTCGCCCTGTTCATTAAACACAGGGCCACCACTGCTTCCCCAACTGGCGAAAGCCTCGGTCAATAACCAACAGCTTTCTGCCGTGTCGCAGGAGCCCAAACTCAGCACGGTGTCGCTATCATAGGCTAAGAGCCCTTCGGCCAGTGCTGGGAAGCCCAGGACGTGTACCATCTCGCCCACCCGAGGTGGAGTGGTGGCTAGAGGCGCGTACGGGAGGGGTGTCGGTAAAGGAGGGTTGGTAGGTTGCTGGCGGATGGAGAGAATGGCCAGATCCATGGCGGGGTCCCGTGCAGCCAGAAACGCCTCATAGGTTAAAGGGACGTCTTCGTTAAGGCGAGCGCCGATGCCCACTCGTACGGTGCACGATGCCATGTGTTCCGCCGGTTCCACAAGATGGTAGGCAGTAGCAATGTCCCCATTGGCGGAGATCACCACCCCGCTACCGTTACGGACTTCTCCGTTAGGGCAGGCTATCTGGACACGGGCCACATAATGGGCCAGGCGGGCAGCAGCCGGGGACGAGGGAGATGCTGGCACACAAGCGCTCAGAATGAGCAACACACTCAGCACCAATGCGCACGCGAGACGGGTACGATGAGGCGGCCATGGTCCTACGCGCGAGCTCACATGTCCCTCCGTGTACAGACGTCCGGACCGGCTCTGAGTCGGTCATTCGGAAAAGGTAGGATACCGGCAAGATGGAATTATATAAGCAGATGAATCCGTTGACAAAAAATTGTGGCACTCGCAGCGAGGACGAGCACGCATAAGGGGCTGGGTGCTGCCTGACCCGCATCCAAAAAGCTTTTCTTCCCCCACCTTCCCCGTACAGTTGCCTCTAAGGGCAACGTTTATTTCCTAGAGTGGTGAAGAGAAAAAATAAAAGGGGGCGGAAGCCCCCTTGTGGTGGGATTATGGCGGAGGGGGTGGGATTCGAACCCACGGGGGCATAACGCCCCACGCGCTCTCCAGGCGCGCGCACTCGGCCAGGCTATGCGACCCCTCCATGCTATGTTGAAATGGTAGCTTCAGTCATGCCGATCAAGCCGATTAAACGAGGATCATGTGGCGGAGGGGGTGGGATTCGAACCCACGGGGGCATAACGCCCCAGGCGATTTCGAGTCGCCCGCACTCGGCCAGGCTATGCGACCCCTCCGCAGCACCTTTGGCCTTTCCTACCTTCCCAATTATAACCGTACGCATGTCCAATACCAAATGTGTTACTTGGCTGGGCACATGCCGAATACCTCGCCGCCCGTTAGACAACCCATTTCTGTTCCCGGTATAATGAGGTCTGTTAACGATGTAGGCTCCGCGACGTGACGAGCGGGTCATCCACCGGTCACCAGTGGGGAGCAACACTTTCCCTCATATGGTGTTTTAGGTCACGGGCATCCCCCTAATCCCCCGGATGGTAGGAGGCGGCAATGGTGTCGGAACATCGGCGGAAGATGTCACTCTTCTCGCTACCTGTGATCTCCTGGGCGCTTTATGACCTTGCAAACACCATGTTTTCTATGAGCATTGTGTCGCTCTATTTCCCTTTATGGGTCGTTAACGTTATGGGGGGTACTGATCAGCTGTACGGCAATGCAAACGCTCTGTCCATGGCCCTGATGTTTCTGACCGCGCCGGTGTTGGGCGCGATTTCGGATCAGGCCAACCGACGAATGCCGTTCCTCATCGCGAGCACTTTGTTATGTGTGCTGTTCACCGCGTTGCTGGGACTTGGCGGGCTGGTGCTTTCCATTGTTTTCTTTGTGGTGGCGAATTATATGTTTCAGGCGGGATTGGTTTTTTACGATGCGTTGCTGGCAGAGGTGAGTACGGATGAGAATCGAGGACGAGTGGGAGGCTTGGGCATTGGCCTGGGGTACATGGGCTCGTTTATTATTGTGGGGTTAGGGTTGTGGATTGTGCGTGACGAGGTCCCGGAAACCCTGGTGACCATGTTCCGACTCACTGCCATACTCTTTCTGCTTTTTGCTCTGCCCTGTTTTCTCTTTGTCAAGGAACGTCGGCGGCAGACGGCCGGTGTGTCCTGGAAGGTGGTGCGAGGCGCGTTCCTTCAGGTCAAGCACACCGTCGCCCATGCCCGGTCTTTCCCCGGGTTGCTTCGTTTCCTGATCGGCCGGGTGTTCTACACGGACCCGGTCAATACCGTAATTGTGTTCATGGGCGTGTACGTGACCAACGAGGTCGGTTTTACCACCACTGAAGCCCAGGTGTTGCTTCTAGTAGCTATTGCCGCGGCAGTGTTAGGTGGGTTTGTCTGGGGTATGGTTGTGGACAACCAAGGTCCCAAGCGCACATTGAACATGGTCTTGGGGTTATGGGGTGTGGTTTTCGCCATGGCTATCGGCGTGGCGATATTCCAGTTACCCAAGGGGCTTTTCTGGGTAGTCGGAGCGCTTGCCGGTGTCGCCTTGGGGGGCACCTGGGCTGCTGATAGGCCGTGGATGTTGATCCTCTCCCCGCCGCGTTACTTAGGAGAGTTTTACGGGTTGTACAGCATGGCAGGGCGCTTTGCTTCCATTGTGGGACCGTTCACGTGGGGCTTGGTGGTGAACACCTTGGGGTGGGGACGACCGGCTGCAGTAGGAGTGTTGCTGGTGTTGCTCGTCGTGGCTTTCATCATTTTACAGGGGGTTGACGATACCCCCCGAGATTGGCCTGTGGAGCTTCGCGGGTGACGGGATGAGAGTGTATGTTATTGGGCCGGAAAGGGCAAAACGTACATGCTGCCGAATGGCCTTCGGGTCGTCAAACGGTTCATACCACGTATTGTGGCACTTCTGTTCATTCCACGGCCGACGGGCAATGGTCTTGAATGATCGTGTCGTTCCATCCAGAGGGCTTTCGGCTTGGCAAGGTGTATCGGGCCTGGTATACTCGCAATATCACGGATCGGCAACCGGGAACCGGTGATGTCTATGACGGGCATACAGGCGATTGTGGAGCGAATTTTGGAACGCTTAGAGGTGAAAAATCAGGTGCGAGATGAAACCCTTCAACGCTCTCGTGAGCTGATTCGCACTTGCGCGCTGGTGACCCGGGCTATTCACCGCCAGAGCTGGGATGATGCTCGGTCGTTGCTAGCACAGGCTCGGTCTCAGGCTAGGGCTATGGTAGCCTCCTTACAGGGACATCCCGACCTGTTTTACACCGGCTATACCGGGGATGCCCTTAAAGAGTGGGTGGAAGCCGAGGTTTTGTACGCCATCGTGGTAGGGGAGACCCTTCCTACTCCCGAAAGCCTAAGGGTCCCAGACGGGGTTTATTTGGGAGGAGTGGCGGAAGCGGCTACGGAGTTGCGAAGACACATTCTTGACCTGATGCGTCATGGGCGCCTGGAAGACGCGGAACGCCTTCTGACGTGGATGGATGACATCTATGACGCCCTCATTCTGGTAGACTATCCGGATGCTATCACCGGCGGGCTACGGCGGGCAGTGGACGTCCTGCGGGGCGTGTTGGAGCGCACCCGAGGGGACCTAACCTTGTCATGGCAGCATCAACGGCTGACCATCGCACTACGCAATGCAGAACAACGCTGGAGCACCTCAGACCACACAACGGGATGACAGGTATCCACGCTTTATCCGGGCCAGTGAACTGGCTCGATGGGCATATTGCCATCGAGCTTGGTGGCTAGAGTACGTGCGTGGATACGCTCCTATGAACCTGGAAGCCCTCGCTAAAGGCCGTGCCTTCCACGAACAGCACGGCCGTTCGCGCGCTTGGGCGGATTATTATCGCCGGATGGCCCTATGGATGCTCTTCGGCGCGGTGGGCCTATTTCTAATGCTGCTGGCCTTGGTGCTGTTCTGGCTTCAATAGACAGCACTCGAATACGGGATTAAGACCGACACAGGCCCACCCCCGAGGGGGAGACGTGCGGTGTGGCCATAAGCCCGGGGAGGTGAAACGTGGGCGTGGCATTGGTAGCCTTAACGTTGATCATCGTGATTTGGCTGGCTGTAACATATGTAGTGTGGCAGCGGGCAGCCGCGGCTCAGCGGGTTACCGGTTTGCCTCGGGCGAAAGTGGTGTATGAGGACATGTGTTCCGCGTTGCCGCCAGAGGGACCGCTGGTGAGTGAAGCCCGTCGCTTGGTGGGCAAGCCCGATTATCTCCTGGACGAAGGGGACTACATTATCCCCGTGGAAGTGAAGTCTACCTCTCTGCCCCGTTCCGGTGAACCGTATCCTGGACACGTGCTTCAACTGGCTGCGTATTGCCTGTTGGTGGAGGATGTGTACGGAAAACGTCCCCCCTACGGTTATATCCGCTACCGGGATAAGATGGTGCGGGTGCCTTACACCGATGAGGTTCGCATGTTACTCCTACGCACCCTAGCCGATATGCAGGCGGCCCTTGAAGCCACCTCTGTTGTTCGCTCCCATCGGGATCCCTGGCGATGTGCCCGGTGTGGCCTCGCGTACGCGTGTGGCCGCGAACGTCTCATGTAAATTCGAATTCTTTGTCGGGAGGTTCCTTGATGACTGCTATACCTCATTTCTATCCTGTCATTATGGCGGGCGGAAGCGGCACCCGTCTGTGGCCATGGAGTCGCCGTGCCCGCCCGAAACAGTTTCTGCGCTTTAACAGTCCCTACACGTTACTCCAAGAGACTTACCGTCGTGTGTTGCCGTTGACTTCTCCGGAGCGAGTGTTGGTAGTGACCAATCGACGTTTTGTGAACGAAGTGCAGGAGCAGTTGCCGGAGTTGCCGCCGGAAAATGTACTGGGTGAACCCGAGGGCCGTAACACCGCACCTGCCATCGGGTGGGCCGCTGTGGTACTCCATCGACGAGACCCAAACGCCGTCATGGCCGCGTTGCCGGCGGATCACATAATTGCTCGAGTCGAACGTTTCCGGCGAGTACTGCGTGCGGCCGTTGCGGTCGCTCAGGAAGGGTACATCGTCACTCTCGGTATCACACCGACACACCCGGCCACCGGCTATGGCTACATCGAACAAGGGGATGTGCTCACAGAGCGAGAGGGATTTACTGTGTATCGCCTACTTCGGTTTACCGAAAAGCCCGACCGGACGACGGCTGAAGCGTTTCTGAAAGCCGGGCGGTACGTGTGGAACAGCGGCATGTTCATATGGCGGGTGGACCGGGTACTCCGGGAAATACAACAACAGATGCCGGATTTGTACGCGGGGTTAGAGCGTCTAGGTGCTGTTTGGGGAACACCTGCAGCCCCCGAGACCCTTGCCGAAGTGTGGCCTACGCTTCCCAAGGAATCAGTGGATTACGGTATCATGGAACACGTGACCGACGCGGCTGTTATACCGGCGGACATCGGTTGGAATGATGTGGGGAGCTGGGAGGCCGTTTACCAAGAATATCCTAAGGATGCTTCTGGAAACGCGGTGTCCGGTGAGGTGCTGATGATCGACGCCGAGGATAACCTTGTGCTAGGCGAGCGCCGTCTTGTGGTGGTGGTGGGTGCTACGAACTTGGTGGTCGTGGAGACGGAAGATGCTATCCTGATCTGCACGCGAGAGCGGGCTCAAGATGTGCGGCAGGTAGTAAAAACGTTAACAGCCCAAGGGCGCGAGGAGTACCTATGAGCCGTACACTGCAACGACCCGTGTTCTTTTCTCGAATTCGACCCAGATCTTGGCCGCTGGGTTGGGACTTACAGCGGCGAGCAGGGTGGTTTCAATCAAGAATAGGAATGGTCCTTGCGTTGTTGATAGTCCTGTTGGCTCCCGTTGAATCATCCTCCGTCGCGGCCACCCCCTTTGTGGCCCAACAGTCGGGTTTGTGGGAGGATCCCGCAACTTGGGGAAAGGAGGGACCGGCCGTACCGGATGTAACCATCCCCGGACCGAATAGTTCGGTAACCGTGCCTGCCAACATTACAGTCACACTCACCCGCTCACCCGTTGTGGTCTCTGATCTGACGGTGGCTTCCCGCGGTACCCTTCAGGCCGCTGCGGGTGTGGATGTCGCGATCCAAGCGCGAGGGGATGTACTCATCCACGGACAGGTGCTGGGTAGTGACGGGGACGAGAATCGACCGGCCGGCAGTGTGACGTTATCCACCTCTGAGGGGAACGTTGTAGTTACCGGACGGGTGCGGGGAGGTCACGCGAAAACCCTGGGACCGGGAGGCTGGGTGCGTCTGTTCGCCGGGCGCGGTGCGGTCGAAAACTGGGGATGGGTCTACGGTGGGCGTGGCGGCGCGGGGGCACCAGGCGGTTGGGTGGCCTTGTATGCTCCTCAGGGTGTGGTGCGCAACCGAGGAGAAGTCCGTGGTGGTGAAGGGGACTGGGGCGGAACAGTGATAGGGTACGCAGTAACCGTTGACAGCACCGATGGCCGTTGGCTAGGGGGACTGGGCAATCGTAGCGACGGTGATGTTTACCTAAGCGCCCGACAAGCTGCTCTTGTCGGCCACCGGGCCAGTCGGATCGGGGGACAGCGCGTGAGCTTGCTGACTGCAGCAGGAGGACTTATCGACGTACAGAACGTGGAAACCATGGGACTGGTGGCCCAGGACAACATTTGGTTGATCGGAGGTCCTGATGCCCGTCTGTATGCTACCGGTAATCAAGGACGTTTCCCGCCCCTTCACCCTCTCACCGGCGCGTTACATGTGTGGATGGACCCTGACCAGCGCTTTCTTGACCCTGGGTTAACCTTAGCAGACATAAGCGCGGGGCCGGTGATGACCGACAGCGGTCAGTTAACGGCTCAGCCGGCCCTTCTTTACCGGACTTGGCAGCCGCTGAATGCGGGAACAGCGCAGTGGCAGCTGGAGGTGCGCAACCTGGGCAACGTGACAGATACCATACGTCTGACCGGCACCACCGTTGACGGATGGTCCGTTACAATTGTGCCGGACCGTCTTCCGGACTTGGCCCCCGGCACGGCGGTAACGGTGATGGTTACCGTGACGTTGCCCGCTGGCATCCTGCCTGCCCCGGACAGCCAGGTGCGCCTGGTAGCTCGGGCAGAAGGGGGGAGAGAGTGGGAAGCATCCCTGACGTTGCCTGTTACATTGCCTCGTGCCTTACGGTATTTCCCCTGGCTGGGTTACCACGCTCAGACTTCAAGTCAGCCACAAGTGGTGCTCGCCTCCGCGGACACAACCGAGGTCACATTGAGTTGGCCAGGTGCTCTCCAGGGAATGGCCGTGGTGGACCAGACCCTGTTCACTGTAGCTGTGACACCCGGTACTCCTGTGGCCGGCGTGGACCTGGCTTATTGGGATGGTCAGCGGTGGGTACCTGTGGCTATGCCGGTGGACATGCAGAACCTGGTGGAAGATGGGGTGTGGTATGTGCTGTGGGACGCCAGTATTCTGCCTTTGCCCCAGGTATATGTGCGGGCGCGGGTGTGGAGTGAACAGGCCCAGGTGGGTGAGACGGTCCAGGTCGTGCCCATTGCACATCGACCTATTGCTCAAGGGGTAGCCACCTTTACTCCAGAGGGAGATGTTGTGTGGGATGCGACACCTAGTGTGGATCTGGACGGCAACTTGGCAGCGTATGCATGGGACTTAGGGGATGGGACGTGGGCCACCGGCATAACCGTCACGCACCGGTACGAGCCAGGAGAGTATGTGGTGCGCTTGGTGGTTACAGACACTACCGGCCTAAGTGACGAAGCAGTGTATGTCTTGGACACAGTGGCGGGTACATGGCGAGAACAGGATGCGTGTGGCTGTCAGAGCATACAACTTCGGACAACCGGTCCGGCGCCGCTCCTGCTGCCGTGGTTTTCCGAAGCACGGCAAACTCTTGGCCCAGTTGCTTTCGTAGAAAACAACCAATGGTATTTAAGGGCTAATCTGGCAGTAGAGGTCTCCCTGACTCCGGGGAGCAATGCCAGGATGTGTCGTATTGCCCAGTGGGGACGTATGAGCTGGCGGGTGGGGCCTGCTGCGTCCCAGGCGTGGTCGTGGGCAGGGCAGCGCTTTCCCCGGGAAGGAACGGCCTGGGGAGCCATGGGTTACACCCGTCCGTCCGCGTTGCTTGAAGCACAGGGAGAGCGCGTTCGGTGGGTATTGGCGCCGGGATGGGGCTGGCAACCTGAGGGCCGTGGGTTGCCCGGTGAGATGTTGACCGGCGATGGTGTTCAATTACAAGGAGTCTTTCGGGCTGAGGTAGCTGGTAGCAACGGCGGTTGTGCCTGTGTGTGGGAGGTGACTATCTTGGCCAGGGAGGGCGCGACGCCACAGGTGATTATCCAGCCCCAATGTCCAGCCCCCTAATCGGGCTGTCACGGAACCGGGAGGAGGACACCGTGGTGAGGAGGGGAGGACCATGACAGGGTTTGAAGACTTGGGTAAAATGCTGGTGTTGTTCGGCGCCTTCTTCATCGGCGTAGGTGTCCTCGTGTTGGCCCTGGGCAAACTCGGTTCGTTTGGATTTGGCCGTTTGCCCGGGGACATTGTTATTGAACGGGAGAACATTTCGTGTTTCTTTCCCCTGACCAGTATGCTCATTTTGAGCCTTGTGCTCACGGTGCTGTTAAACTTGCTGGCCCGGTTGCTCGGACGTTAGGAAAGATGTTAGATCGCGCTGGGTTTGGAGATGTACACGGAACAAGGTAAGGCGAATGATGCGCACAGAACGTTTTGATTACGAGCTGCCTGAGGAATTGATTGCTCAGGAGCCGGTAGAGCCGCGCGATGCCTCACGGCTTATGGTGGTGGACCGACGAACCGGTGAGATTGTGCACCGTCGCTTTCGCGATTTGCCCGATATCCTGCGCCCGGGTGATGTCCTGGTGGCCAACGATAGTCGGGTCATACCCGCACGCCTGTTTGCCCGTAAACAGACGGGGGGGCGGGTGGAAATCCTCCTTTTAGTGCGGCGGGACGAGGTTACCTGGGAAGCGTTGGTGCGCGGACGGCGCGTCCGTCCTGGAACGGTGATGCACCTGGAAAACCGGCCTGAGGTTAAGATAGAGGTACTGGATGTGACCTCAGCCGGAGGACGTTTGTTGCGGTTTAACCAGCCGTTGAATGGTCTCCTTTCACAGGTGGGTCAGGTACCTCTGCCCCCATACATTCGTCGTCCTCTGGCCGATCCTGAGCGCTATCAGACCGTTTATGCACGCGAGGTAGGCTCAGCCGCGGCGCCCACCGCCGGCTTGCACTTCACACCTCGCCTCATTGACGCCTTGAAAGCACGGGGTATCACCTTTCATTTCGTGACCTTACACGTGGGCATAGACACGTTTCGCCCTATCACAGAGGAACACGTGGAGGATCACACCATTCATGCCGAATGGGCCGAATTGGATCCGGACACTTCTCTTGCGTTAAACAAGGCCATCGCCGAAGGTCGGCGGGTGATTGCTGTGGGCACCACCACCATGCGGGTCCTGGAGACCGCGACGTATCCGGAATACGTGCGAGAAGGTGATGTTGGTTGGCCGGACAACAGGCCATCTGTAGCTTCATTGGGACCCCTTGTGCCATTCCGTGGCTGGACAACACTTTACATTACACCGGGCTTTTCCTTCCGGGCCGTGAGCGCGTTGATCACGAACTTTCACCTGCCACGTTCCACCCTCCTAGTCCTGGTGGCCGCCTTCATGGGAGAAGACCTGATGTGGCGGGCCTATCAGGAAGCCATTCGGCAACGATACCGGTTTTACTCCTTTGGCGATGCTATGCTAATCCTGTGATCCTCTCTCGTTGGGGAAAAATCAGGAGCTCTCCCTGCTGGCGTTGGTCCTATCATATGATAATAAAACATGCAATAAACTTATACATTCGTTAGCCAGTTGGTGCTTTATAATGGAGGATGGGTCCAGCGCCTGAAGCGTCGGGTTGTGGGGGATGACCGGCGTTTCAGGCGCTGGTTCTTTAAGGGGATGACATCGATAGCAGTTGTTGCTCAAAGGCGGAGGTGTTGAGAGCGCCGTGAGTGATGGCTACTTGAGGGTCCAGCCAACCAAGCCGCGAATGTAATAGCGTTGTAGCAATGCGAAAACTAGAATGGGGACGCTCATGGTTAACAATGAGGCCGCGGTGAGCACTCCCCAATCTACCTGATATTGCCCTCGCAATAAGGGAATCCGCTGAGTGGCTACTAGCTTATCCGGATCAAATAGCAGGATCAGGGCCATAAAGAAGTCATTCCAGGCCCAGGTCAGCTGTAAGGCCATGGCAGAAGCAAGACCGGGCACACTTAAAGGGAGTACGATGCGCGTGAAGATCTGAAATCGATTTGCGCCATCTAGGCTGGCAGCCTCCTCAATTTCCGGAGGAAGAGTGGACAGGTAATTGCGGAGGAACAGGATCACCCAAGGTAGCGCCCATGCACTGTGGACCAGTACCAACCCTGTATACGTGTCCAATAATCCCACATCGCGCATGAAACGGAACAGAGGGACGGCCACCATCTGTTGGGGAATCGACATCAAAAGCACAATTATCAGAAATAAGGTATTGCTGAAGGGAACACGGAATCTGAGAAATCCATAGGCAGCCATCGCTCCGATAAAAAGGGGGACGATGGTGGCCGGAATAACGACAATGAGAGAATTGCGGATTCCTTGGCCCAGAGGCGCCGATGGGTGATTCCACGCTTCGATGAAGTTGTCCAAGGAGAGTGTGAAAGGTGAGAGGTTCCACCACCCGTGAATGAGCTCTCGCTGGGGGCGGAGAGAACTCATCACGATGCCTACGAAAGGTATGAGCCAGATTAACCCGATCGCCCAGGCGATGAGGTGAATGCCCAGCCGACGTGTCATGGTGCTTCTCTCCTTCAGGTGCGCATGGTTCGAGTAAACCAGAGCCCAACGATGAAGGTGAATAAGCTGAGGAGGGTAGCTACCGCGGCGGCATGATTGAACTGAAGGGCTCGGAACGCGTAAAAGTACATCTGAAGGGCTAGGACCATGGTGGCCCCGCCAGGTCCGCCTAAGGTAGCGGTGTATACGATATCAAAGATCTTGAGTTCCCACAGGATGGTCATCGCCACAATGACCAAAGTCACCGGACGTAGGGCAGGGATGGTGATGTGCCAGAACTGCTGAAGGGGGCCGGCACCGTCTACTGCTGCTGCCTCGTAGTATTCACGTGGAATAGTTGCCAACCCGGCACTGTACAGAATCATGCTAAAGCCCACCCACAACCATACCGAGCCCAGAATAAGGGCTACCAGGGCCGTTTCCGGGTATGCTGTCCACGTGCGCCCTAGCGCCTCCAGACCTATCCCGCGCAGAATTGCGGTAATAATGCCTGCGTTTTCGTCGAAAAGGAAACGAATTATGACACCACCGATGATCATAGGTGTCACCATGCCCAGGAAAATGATGGACTTTAGCACGGTCGCTCCCCACGCTTTATCCAGCACCACTGCAAGGATCAAACCCAGAGCGACGCTCAATGGAAGATGGACAAGAATCCACACCGCGTTGTGCACCAGTGAACCCCAGGGGGGGATACCTGGGGGGAACCGGCGTATGTTCCACGTGTCCGGGTTTGCTAAGACCTCCCGAAAGTAACGAAGGCCAACGAACGCGCCGGTGTCATCGGTGAAGCTGAGCACAATGGTCTGTACGGCCGGGAGAATAATGAAGAGGACGATCAACACCAAGGCAGGCCCCGTGAACATAATAAAGGCTAAGCCATCCCGTACACGGGGATGATGCCATATCCGGCGGCGTTGCATCATCCGTGCCATCTTTCTTTTCCCGTTCGCTTCTCGTTGGTTTCACTCTTGGCTGTGACGTTGCGCCTTTTAACCCTCAAGGATTGGAAAAGGACGTAGGACATGCTTTTTGTCCCTGATGTACCCCTGGTGGGAGGAATGCCCCGGCGCGGGCGTTGTTCTTCCCCGCGCCGGGACAAGGATGCTTACTGAGTCGGGAAACGGGCGTCCAGGTTCTCAAGAACGGTGTCTAGCTGATCCGGCTTAACCCATAGGAGCTTCATCTGATCCCAGAAATACCGTTGCCAGTCACCGCCCACCGCGTCGTCCAGATCCGGCACTGCGGGGTTTTCGATTTGCGCCAGTGCTTCTGCCAGTGCCCGATCCGCGGGCGGGTAGGCGTTGGGGGAAACGTCCTTGCGGCTTGCCAGCTTACCTCCTTGCTTCACTCGGATTTCCATGCCCTCCTTGCTGATCATGAACGCGATGAGGGCTTTCGCCGCGTCCACGTTTTCGCTGTACTTGGGAACGAAAGCCCAGTCCGTGCCGCCGACCACACCGCGAGCGCCTGGCAGGGTGAACACGCCCAGGTCGTCTGGATCTTCGACCATCCCGGTAAGCCAGTTACCCATGAAGTACAGGCCATACTCTTCATTCCACCACAAGTCGATGGCCTGGGTCCACTCCACCGGATCGCTGAAATACGTGCCCAACAAGGGCACCAGACGCTCGGCAAAGATTTGACGGACCTGGGGATCGGTGAATTTAACCTTGCCTGCGATGAGGTCTTCCTGCAGTTCCGGGCCACCGAAGGTGATGAGGAAGTGTTCTACAATGTCGCCCACGGGCCAGCCGACCCCATCACCGGTAATGATGGCCTTCTTTACTCCCGGGATCGCGCTGATCTTATCCAGGAGGGCAATAAACTCATCCCATGTGGTAGGGGGCTCCAGCCCGTTCTTTTCGAAAAAGGATTTCTTGTACCAGAAACCCGGTTTGACCCAAAGCACATAGGGGACATTGTAGATTTTGCCGTCAACAGGCGTGGGTTGAAGCATGAATTGCTCTGCTTCGGAAGCCCAGATGTCGCTCAAGTCCACCGCGTGTTCCGCGTTTTCACGTACCCACCATTCCCACATGAAGATGACATCACCGGGGGCCTGCTGGGCGGCGAACTGCGGGGGTAACACTTGCGACAGATCCTCGGCGCGATAGATGCGATATCGGACTTTAATGCCGAGTTTTTCCTCCGCGGCCGCCAACACCGGGGTGAACTGGTCCATCTCCGCACCGGCCCAGGGACCGATGACCGTGAGGGTGGGGATCTCCTTCGTTACAACCTTTTCCACTTCCTTAGTGACCACTACTGTTTCTTTGATCACCTGGGGAGTGGGTGTTGCACAGGCTGCCAAAACAAGACCCAGGACGACCAACCACACCACACCGAGCCACCACGTTCGACGTCCCATGGCTTCTCCTCCTCAACACGTTGCTTCTAAGGTGAGTGACGGCATGGTCACGGTGGGAAAGCGGGTCTGACAGGCGTTCATCTCGTTCTCCCGTGCCCCTGTGGCACAGGAGAGGACAACCGGCGTTAGGTGTTCGAACCCGTTTCACCTCCTTTCGACTGAGGGTTGTGCAGGGCCTGCAAGGCGCCGCACGATGCCCGGACCACCAGTGCGGTGCTGAGCACCGTTCGGGAAGACGGTGGGGACTCTCCTGCGACCAAAGTTAGAAGAAGACGGGCTGCCTCTCGCCCTAGCTCGTAAGCGGGTAGCCGCACGGTGGTCAGGGGGGGATCCACATATGCGGCCAGGGGGATGTCGTCGAAGCCGACCAGGGCCATATCTTCCGGCACCCGGATACCTGCCTGGCGCAAAGTGACCAAGGCTCCGAGGGCGACCGTGTCGCTGGCCACGAACACCGCCGTGGGACGAGGACGGACGGTCAGCAGCCGGCGCATGGCCTCTTCCCCGCTCTCCGCGGTGAAATGCCCTTCCACCACCAGATCCGGTTCAAACGGTATGTTGTACTTGGCCAGCCCTTGGCGATAGCCGTTCAAGCGTTCCTGGCTGGCAGTGTAGTGGAGAGGGCCGTTGGTGATCATGCCGATACGGCGGTGGCCCAGACGGATAAGGTGTGTGACCGCGGTGTACGCCGCGCGCACGTTGTCCACGTCCACCGAGGGGATAGCCACGTCCGGTAAGTGACCTAAAAGAACGATAGGGATACCCTCCTTGTGGAGCTCTCGCAGGGCCACATCATCCACCCGAGGGCCGGAGAGGATGAATCCATCGATGCGTTTTTCCCGAGCAAGGTCTAAGTAGTCCTCTCTCAGGGAGGGTTCAGCCACGGTTTCCAACAAAAGGCGGTATTCGGTTTTCTGAAGGGCCCCTGTAATTCCCAATAACACCTGGGGAAGGAAGGGATCAGTGTACACGTGCGCGGGTGGATGACAGAGGATCAGGCCGAGGGTCATGGCCTGTTGGCGTACCAGGCTGCGGGCTGCGGCGTTAGGGCGGTACCCCAGTTGACGGGCAGCTTCTAAAACACGCCGCCGCGTTTCAGGAGCAATACGGGCATGCGGCACGTCGTTCAACACAAGGGAAACCGTGGTGCGGGAAACCCCTGCCAGCCGGGCAACATCTTTGCTCGTCACGCGTCGGGGCCTGCGGCCCATGTTCTCCCCCTGGTGCTAATACGTGTCAGTAACACGTGTTAGCATACCCCACTTAACGATGCCTGTCAAATTCACCCACTTGGAGCAGACGTACGCCTCTTCGACCGTTGGCTACAATTCCGCGCTTCGGCGTTGGCGCCGCTCCAGCCGTCGACGACGCCGTTCCTCCCGGGCTTGTGGGGCCTCTTGCTGGCGCATGGCCGAGATCCATCGGGTACAGTTTTCATCGTGTCCTAGAAGCATGTCGGCCGCCAGAATAGCCAGTCGGATCTGAGGTTCTAAAGGATTGGTAATGGCTGAGGTGAGGCCGCTGGCTATCGCCATGGCAAGAAAGATAGCGTTCACCGTGGGGCGGCCGGGCAGCCCGAAGGAGATGTTGCTCGCGCCACACACAGTATTACACCCCAGTTCTTCGCGCACCATGCGCAAGATCTCGAAGACCTGCCGGCCCGCAGCCGGGACAGCGCCGGCAGGCAACACCAGCGGGTCGACAAGCACGTCCTCCCGGGGAATGCCGTATGCTTCTGCCCGTTCCACAATTTTCTTGGCCACCAGAAAACGCTCTTTCGGGTCGTATAGGATGCCTCGTTCATCGTTACAGATAGCTATGACCGCAGCACGGTGCTCCGCTACCATGGGAAGAACCGCTTCTAGGCGTTCCTCCTCCCCTGTGACGGAATTGACGATGGGTTTTCCTTTAGCCACTTCCAGGCCGGCCTTCAAGGCCGGTACGACGGATGAATCGATACAGATGGGCACATCGACGACTTCTTGGACGGCTTGGATAGCTTCCGCCAGGACTCGAGGTTCCACTTCGTGGGGGTTAGCTACTCCCAGGCCTGCATTCACGTCCAGAATATGCGCACCGGCCTGTACCTGCGCGATGGCATCCTGTTTTACGCGTTCATAGTTGCCAGCGGCCATTTCTGATGCTAGCCGCTTGCGGCCGCTTGGATTGATGCGTTCACCGATGATGACAAAGGAATGATCGGGGCTAATGATGACTTTTCGGGTCTCTGACCAGACGACGGTTTCCATATACACCTCCCTGTGATTGACGTGGTGATCTTAGCGTTGAAGTTATATTACACCCTTGTCCCGTAGGTCAGCAATTGTCGCCTCGGAATACCCCAGTTCTCGCAAGATTTCGTCCGTGTGTTCACCCAGTCGGGGGGGAGGCAGGCGATACTGGGCCGGTGTACGGCTGAAATGAGGGGGGAAGGCCAGGCTGCGTACCTGACCGGCTGAGGGATGGGATTGTTCCACGATCATGCCTCGTGCTCGGACGTGGGGATCGTTGAGGGTTTCATCTAAATGGTAGATGAGGGAGCAGGGCACGTTGGCTTTTTGGAGACATTCCACCCATTCCTGGGCGTCCTTCTGACGGAAATGCTCCTCCAGAATAGCGTACAAGGCGTCACGATGTTGCAGCCGGTCTGGATTGGTGGCAAAGCGAGGGTCATCGAGCAGGTGCTCTAGGCCTACAACGGCACAGAAGCGTTGCCAGATGGCCTCACTGCCTACGGCTAGGATAAAGTAACGGCCATCTCGAGCTTGGAAGGGGCGATAGGGGGTGATGGTGGGATGGTCGTTGCCGCGGCGTGAGGGGCGCTGGCCGGTCGCAAAATAGGCACCGGCCACATTGGTCATCCACCCTATCTGGCTTTCCAGCAAGGAAATATCGATGGCCTGCCCCTCGCCGGTGCGTTCACGGTGGTACAGGGCTCCGAGGATGCTGGCCAGCGCGTACAGGCCGGCGGTCATGTCCGCCAATGGGGTAGGAAAACGGTAGGGTTCGTCCCGGTCCGCAGGTCCTGTGAGGGCCATGCTTCCTGACATCGCCTGGGCCAGAATGTCGTACCCCGGGCGCCCCGCGTAAGGGCCGGTGTGACCGAAACCGGTAATGGTGACGTGGATGAGGCGGGGGTTCCGTTGCAAACACGCTTCCGGGTCTAGGCCACGCTTGCGGAGAGAGGCCATGCGGGGCAAATTGGTGATGAACACATCCGCGGTATCAAGCAGTCGGTGTAGGATGCGTAAGCCCTCCTCGGTCTGTATGTTCAAGGTCAAACTGCGTTTGTTACGGTTGGTGGACAGAAAATACGCGCTTTGGTCCCCAACGTAGGGGGGGGCCCACCGCCGTGATTGGTCGCCTGTGCCTACCCGTTCGATCTTGATGACATCTGCGCCTAGGTCGCCGAGGTACATGGCACAGTAGGGACCGGCCAAGGCTTCCGTCATCTCGATGACTCGAATACCTTCGAGGATGCGGGGATGTGTGCTCATCGCTCAGCACCTCCTTGCCGTATTGGACTGTTTAAACCCCGGAAGCGTGTGCCTTGAAGCTTAGGGTGATCTTGTGGGGCACCCTGCGTGCTGGGAGGGGGACCGTGTGGGCGCGCGCCTGGAAGGATGGCGTTCCCGGAAGGGGCCTTTGAGCTCTCGTAGGGGGCGGCCACTACCCCCTTTGCGGACCAGGATAATTTCCGCCATGATGGCAGTGGCTATTTCCGCCGGCGTTTCGGCGCCGATGTCCAGTCCCACCGGCGCGTGGACGCGGGCCAACCGGGCGGGAGGAACGTGTTTTTCCGCTTGCAGAAGCTGAAACACAGCACGTACGCGACGTTGGCTCCCAATCATCCCGAGGTATGCCCAGGAGCGGTCTAGGAGCACCAACAAGCAAGCCACGTCCAGTTGATGGCCTCGCGTCACCAGCACAATGTATGTCTCCTCGTCCGTAGGGAGGGTTTCTATTATATCGGGAAGTGGGCCTACGTGGATGCGCGTGGCTGTAGGAAAGCGCTGTTGGGTTGCCAGGGAGGGCCGGTCGTCCACGATCTCCACCTGAAAGTCATTGAGGTGTCCTAGAGAGGCCAGCGGTGCGGCGATGTGGCCGGCACCTACAATGATGAGCCGGGGCGGGGGGCGCCAGACATCGATGAAGACGTGAATTTCGCCTTCGGCCGTGCGATGTTTCAACAGCCGGTGGCGTCCTGTGGCGAGGGCTTCTTGCGCGGCAGCCATAATATCGGGCCAATGAGGCACGGTGAGGTGCCCCTTGCGCGTGCCTTGTGCATCAACCAAGGCGCGTTGGCCCACCATATGGGCCCATTGTCCTGAAGCATGGGTTACAACCAACCGGGCTACAGGTTCCCCTCGTCGAGTGGCTTCTTCCCAGGCGACCAGGAGGGGAACATCCTCAGGAGACCAAGGTTCCACAAAGACGCGATATATGCCGCCGCACACTCCAGTTGCTTCCAAGGTAATAGGTTCGGTAAGGTCGATGACCACGGTTTCCGGTTTGTTGGTAGCGATGACATCTAGGCCGGTGCGAATGACGTCTGCTTCCCCACACCCTCCGCCCACGGTGCCCACGTGCAAGCTTAGGGGGTGCACGATCATCTGTGTGCCGACCTCACGCGGGGTGGACCCCCTGGCTTCCACAATGGTGGCCAGGGCCACCCGTTGCCCTTGTTGTAACAACTCCCGTAGTTGGGGGTACAGTTCTCCCATCTCCTTATCCCGTGTCAATCGGTATCGCCCCCGAGGAAGGAGCCAAGCACACTGTCCCCAAAGCCGGCGATGCCGCGAGCTTCTTCGCGGCTGCTACCGGCTGCGGCCATAATGCGGTCAGCCAGGCGGGCGAAGGGGAGACTCTGTAGGAAGACCGTGCCGGGGCCGGTGACTTTGACCAAGAAGAGACCCTCACCTCCGAACAGGGCGTTGCGGAACCCACCGATAAACTGAATGTCGTAGTCGACACTTTCGGCGAATCCCACAATACACCCGGTATCGACGCGCAACACTTCCCCCGCTGCCAGATCGCGGCGAATGACCGTGCCGCCGGCATGTAAAAAGGCGAGTCCATCTCCTGCTAGGCGTTGCAGGATGAAACCCTCACCGCCGAAAAGGCCGGCCCCCAAGCGTTTGGTAAAGGCGATGTCCACATCAACGTTGCCTCCCGCGCAAAGGAACGACTCCTTCTGGCATAGGAAGCGTCCGCCGTACTCCCGTAAGTCCAGGGGAACGATTTTGCCCGGATAGGGAGCGCTAAAGGCCACTCGCATAGGTTGTGCTGAGTTGTTAATGAAGGACGTAATGAAGAAACTTTCACCGGTTAGGGCGCGCTTGAGGCCACGAAGTAACCCGCCGCCCGTGGTGGTTTGTAGTTCGACTCCGGCGTCCATGAAAAGCATGGCACCGGGTTCGGCGCGTACAAGGGTGCCGGGCTCGAGGGTGATTTCCACCAATTGCATGTCATCACCGTGGATCACGTACTGGATGGCCATAATTGTTTCCTCCTCTGCTCACAACCTGGTAGTGTACGGCTCTCTTTCCGGGGCAGACGCTTGGTGTACCTGTGCTGGGCCAGTATACTCCCTCCCAGGGTGCTGTTCAAAACGCGGAAGAGGAGAGGTGGGTCATGACCTCATTTGATTATTCGACATATTTGTCCCCCCTAACCTGGCGGTACGGGTCTCCGGAGATGCGTCGTATCTGGTCAGAGGTGTACCGGCGGCGATTGTGGCGTCGGGTGTGGGTGGCCCTGGCCAGGGCGGAAATGCGGGCAGGGTTGGTCACTCCGGAACAGGTTGCCGATTTGGAAGCCCACGTTGATGATATAGACCTCGCGGCAGCACTGGCTGTGGAACAGGAAATTGGCCACGATGTTATGGCGGAAATCCACGTGTACGCTCGTCAGTGTCCGGTTGGGGGGCGCGTTTTGCACCTGGGGGCGACGACCATGGACATTACGGACAACGCGGATGTGCTGCGCGTTCGAGAGGCGTTAGACCTGTTGAAGAGCCGGGTACGTGATTTGGGCCTGGCACTGGCTGCGCAAGTGGAGCGATGGGCGGATACGCCTTGTATGGGGTTCACGCACCTGCAACCGGCCGAACCCACTACTGTGGGGTACCGACTCGCGGTCACGCTACAGGATGTGTTAGAGGATTATCGTGCATTGTGCTGGATACGCTCACGGTTGCGCGGAAAAGGGTTTCGCGGGGCGGTGGGGACAGCTGCTTCGTATAGCCAATTGCTATCCCACACCAACATTTCTCCCATCCAATTGGAACAGTGGGCGCTGGAAGAATTGGGGTTAGAAGCGTTTGCGGTAACGACCCAAGTGTACCCGCGGAAACAGGACTGGCAGGTTCTCATGGTATTGGCCGGGTTGGGGCAAACGCTGTATCGTTTTGCTTTTGACGTGCGGGTATTGCAAAGTCCTTTGGTAGGGGAATGGTCGGAGCCCTTCGGCGCGCGACAAGTTGGGTCATCTGCGATGCCGTTTAAGCGCAATCCGGTGCATGCGGAAAACGTGAACAGCCTGGCTCGTTACCTTGCACGGCTGCCGGAGATAGGGTGGGATAACGCGGCACATTCGTTGCTGGAACGGACGCTGGATGATTCGGGGAACCGTCGTATTGTCTTGGCGGAGGCATTTTTGGTGGCGGATGAGTTGGTACGGCGGGTTATTCGTATAGTCAACGGGCTATCCTTCCACACTCACAAAATACAACACAACCTCCAAACCTTCGGTACCTTCGCAGCCACCGAACGCGTACTTCTAGAAGCTACAAAAGCCGGGGCCGACCGTCAAGAAATTCACGAAATTATCCGTCAACACAGTATGGAAGCCTGGCAGGCCATTCATCGTGGTCAGCCCAACCCCCTCCCGGAACGTCTTGCCAGTGACCCACGTATAACCCGTTGGTTGTCTCCAGAAACTATTTATTCATTGTTAGATGCTTCCAGCTATCTAGGCCTCGCTCCCTCACGGGCGAGAGCAATGGCTGAGGAAGCGCGAACTGTTCTGAATTCTGAATAGGGAAGGCAACAAGGAGGACGTTAACGCGTGAGGGGCCCGGCTATGCCGGGCCCCTCACCTTCCTGTGCGCCGTGGCATCTAACGGAGGTTCCGAGGTGATGCCACGGCGCGGTTCATTCTGCTACGTTTACTGTCCATTGGCATCACCTCCCCCCTTTTTAGGATGGCAAACCTGAGTGCCTGTCCCAGACAGGCATGTGAGGTGCTATGAATTGCAGGCATTATCTCACAGGTAAGGATTAGGAGGCAAATTCACTGAATGCCCTTCAGTCGGCAAGGTCGACATACTCCCCGCGGACCAGGGCTTCAGGACGGATACCGAATTTCTCCAAAAGTTCGGTGGCCAGGCCAGCTTTGCGCAGTGCATCCTCTTGTGACCACGTGCGACTTTTAATCTCAAGGAAGGAGATCTCCTGGGCTGGCTTGCTGAGTTTGTCGATGTTCACGGCAAAATCCACCCCCTTATACCGAATACGGTACCGGTTGCGCCATTTGACAACTTCCCGTACCTGTGTGGGCTGAAAGTACTCCCGGTAGAAGCGCAAGGAATACACCGCGGGCGCGGTGAAACGGGAGCGTGATAAGATAATCGAATTGCCGTACTCCCGTTCGTGGGTTGGCCCTAGGAGCGTAAGTGTATAGATGGGTTCTACGTCTAAGGGAGCCAGGGCACCTCGCTCTTCAGTGGTACGAATGACGTTGTCTTCCCGATAGCGAATAATACCGTGCCTCCGGCCGTTAAAAAGAAAGTAGGTGTCGTACTGTTGACGCACGGTGTGTTTGACGATTTCAATATCAGGGTCGTTTTGTAGTACCTGCTCAATGTGAGCGGGGTTGGTTATGCGCGCTTTCACCTGAATTTCAAACGTCTCACTGCGCTCCAAGCCACCGATAGCTAGCAGTTTGTCCAGGAGACTGGCTTCTCGTTTCTGTAGGAACTGGCCAATCCGTTCGGCAATCTGTTGTGTTTCCGCATAGACACGTTCTACATCCACCGTTAGGACTTCCCCATCCCGTAACACTTGGCGACCGTTGATCCACACGTGGCGGACATCGCCAGCATGGGCAGTGTACACAAGGTGGCTGTACACATTATGTTCGTCCACCTGATGGTGGGGCCAAGCATGAGGGCCGTCCCAGGCGAGCACCACGATATCGGCCCGCTTGCCGGGTTCCAAGGAGCCGATGATGTGGTCCAAATGTAATGCTCGCGCACCTTCGATGGTGGCCATGGCAAAGGCCTCTTGCGCAGGGAGAGCCGTAGGATCCCCCAACATGCCTTTAGGTAGCAAGGCCGCTAGGCGCATCTCCTCGAACAGATCTTGATCGTTGTTGCTCGCGGGGCCATCGGTACCGATACCGACAGCTATACCGGCTTTGCGCATCTGCACGACCGGTGCTACGCCCGATGCCAACTTCAGGTTGCTGGTGGGGTTATGGGCAACTCCGGCACGATGACCTGCCAGCACACGCATCTCCCGTTCTTCGATGTGGACACAGTGGGCCGCAATGACCCTTGCTCGAAAGAGATCCAACGTCTCAGCCCACAGAATGGGAGGGAGCCCGCGTTCACGGTAGTTGTCTTCCACCTCTTTACGCGTTTCAGAGAGATGAATGTGCACCGGTACGTCAAACTCCAGCGCGAGTTCCAGGCATTGACGCATCATGTCATCGGTGGCTGTGTAGGGGGCGTGTGGCGCGACGGCTGGGGTAATCAGCTCGTGGCCTTTCCACTTCTGGATGAAATCACGGGCGTACGCCAGGCTTTCATCGTATGACTGCGCGTCTGGAGAAGGAAATTTCAAGATGGTTTGACCACATATCGCGCGCATGCCCGCTTCCGCTGCTGCCGTGGCCACCTGATCCTCAAAGTAATACATGTCGCAAAAGGTAGTGATCCCTCCACGGATCATCTCGAGACAAGAGAGCAACGTCCCCCAACGGACAAATTCGGGATCCACAAATTCGCGTTCAATGGGCATCATGTATCCTAACAACCACACATCCAATCGCTGGTCATCCACCAGCCCGCGCAAGATGGACATGGGCACATGGGTGTGGGCGTTAATCAGTCCTGGGATGACCAGATGATCCCGCACATCCAGCACGTCGGCCTCTGGATACCGGGGCAACACTTCGGATGCCGGTCCTACCGCCACGATATCTGTGCCCGACACTACCACCGCGCCTTCGGGTATCACGCGACGCTGCGCGTCCATGGTGACCACTGTGCCGTAGGCGAGGGCCCACAACGGTTTTTGGGTCTTTTCCTGCGATGTCTGTTGGCTCATACCCACTCCTCGTCCTCATCTTCGTCCATATCTTCTAGAGCTAGCTCTTCGTCTTCCTCCTCCCATTCATCCTCTTCAACTAACTCTTCGTCGTGCAGTTCGAGATCTCCCAGTTCCTCAAAGGTCATGCAGGACAGATCCTCGGGATCCAACTCGATCTCTTCCGCGGAACAATACCCTTCCTCCCAAAAGACACAGGCGCTGGCAGGACATTTAATGCGCGGCATGGTGTTCCTCCTCTACCGTGCTTGGTTTCCATATTTCTAGGGCCAAAATGAGGCACAACGCCGTGATACTAATAGCCGAGATGATACAGTACACGCAATAGGCCCGCAAGACAAATGCCTCAATAGCGGTAAGATAAGCTGAGTATAAGGTACCAGCGAAGGCAACGCCAAAAGCCCCTTGTAAGGCAAGGAAAGCCCGTTCAGGCGGGACACCCCGATAAGCAATGATGCCTAGACCCAAAATGGTCAGGTAAGCTAAAAGTCCCAGCAGGGAAATTGGCACGCCGAATATCTTGGCATAGGAACTGGCCTGTACAAGGGCACAATCCCCAATCCCATAGCATTGGGGATCGACGTCCATGTAATGCGTGTAGGTCAAGTAGGCTGAAGCCCCTATCCCTGTCGCCAGGAAGAAGGAGAAGCCCACGTGACGCCATCTCATGGCCCACCTCGTGTCTCTGCGGCTTGTAATGCTTGTTCCACGGCAGCTTTCAAGTCCGGCCACAGAGCTCCTCGTGGGATAAGTTGGCCATTAACGAAGATAGTGGGCGTGCCCCGAACACCCAGTGCCCGTCCTTCCTCCATCTCTTGTAACACGACATCCATGTATTTGCCACTGTCGACACACTGGGAGAAGGCATTCATGTCTAAACCGAGGTCATTAGCATATTGTTTTAGTTCTTCCGGTGTGAAAGGAGCGTCACTTTCCTGCTTCGTGAACAGATAATCGTGATAGGCCCAGAACTTGCCTTGCTCGGCCGCACACTCACTGGCATTGGCTGCCTGGTAGGATCGCAGCACGATAAAGTGTTTGTACACGAGGCGAACCTTCCCCGGTTTAACGTACTCCTCGATTAACTGCTGGGCGGGACCCAGCGCAAAGGTGCGGCAATGAGGACAATGAAAATCAGAAAAATCCCACACCTCTACTGGGGCCTCGGGGAAACCCAACACCTTGCCGGAAGCAGGTAGCTCCTCCGCGTATTGGGCGGTCTGAGGGATTTCCTGGGAGCGGGAAAGCATACCTGCTACAATCAACACCAGCACGGCCAGCCCTGACAATCCCAAGACTAACCATAACGTCTGGACGGGGCGCCCTTCCGGTGTCGTCTGAGCTCGAGGGCGTCGTTTAGGTCGCGCCATGTGTCCTTTCTCCGTGTTCTGATTGGTTAGGGGGTACCCCACCCGTTGAGGATAGCATAATGCGGTTGGGCGGCTTTGTCAATGACCACCGACACCGTTTAGCCGGGACGTGCTGTTTGTTCCAACATCCGGTGTGCTGACTTCGGGGAGGCTGTCAGCGCCTGTATAATGCCCTATGGTATCCTTACGTTCATTGGAGGAGGAGGTCTTATGGATAGGCCACGCTTGGTTATCACCGGTATCGCCGCAATTACTCCTGTAGGTCTGGACACACAGAGTACGTGGGAGAACCTGGTCAACGGTGTGTGTGGGGTGGACTATATCACATTGTTTGACGCGTCGGAGTTACCGGTGCGCATCGCGGCGGAAGTGCGTAATTTTGACCCCACCCGCTACATGCCTGCCAAAGAAGTGCGACGTACTACACGCGCGATTCACTTTGCCGTTGCTCTGGGACGCATGGCCTTGGAAGACGCGGGGCTGGAGATCACGGAAGAGAATACCGAGAGAACTGCTGTTGTGATGAACACCGGTGGTGGAGGCATTTCGGTTATCTACGATGCTACCTTGGACATGTTGAACAAAGGCGCCCGTGGCGTCAGCCCCTTTGTTATCCCCAACGTGATGCCCAATGCAGTCTCTTGTCAGATCTCCATCGCGGAGGGGATTAAAGGGCCTATCCTGACGGGTACGGCGGCCTGTGCCAGCGGGAACATGGCTTTTGTCGACGCTGCACGCCTCCTGTGGTTGGGTGAAGCTGATGTGGCCATTGTAGGGGGCGTGGAAGCGGGTATCAACCCGGTGGCCGTTGCTTCCCTAGCCCGGGCGGGGGCACTGTCCACCCGTAACGACGATCCTAAACATGCCAGTCGACCATTTGATAAGCACCGGGACGGGTTCGTTTTCGGGGAAGGGGGCGCAGCTATGGTGATAGAGACCGAAGAACATGCCCGGCGCCGCGGTGCCCGCATTTACGCGGAGCTGGTAGGTGGTGCGGTTACCGGGGATGCCTTTCACATCACCGCGCCTCCCCCAGGCGGGGAAGGCGCAGCTCGTGCCATGCGCCTCGCCCTTGAACGAAGCCGTATTACGCCGGAGGAGGTAGATCTCATCAGTGCTCATGCTACTTCAACGCCTTTGAATGACGTCGCAGAGACCCAGGCGATCAAAAGTGTCTTTGGGGAACATGCGTATAACCTCTCTATCACTGCGACCAAATCCATGGTAGGGCACCTATTGGGCGGCGCAGGAGCTATTGCTGCGTTCGCTGCTGTGATGAGCATTTATACCGGCATCATACCTCCTACTATCAACCTCGAGGACCCCGATCCCGAATGTGACTTGGATTACACACCGAACGAGGCTCGTGAGCGCCCTGTGCGAGTCGCCTTAGCTAACGGCTTTGGGTTTGGAGGGCAGAACGCCGTTGCCGTGTTTCGCAAGTACGAGTAAACACCTATCTCGGGTGAGGCAGATGGTTTTACGTCTACCTGCCTCACCCGAGATTCGCCGCGTGCTCGGTATCCACACACGAAAAATAGTGACCACACAATCGCGGTAGCACACAGTGTGGACCCGGAGGCACAATGTGACTCAAGGGATTCATGCTACCATTGAGGGCACTGTTTCCGGTCAAGTCGCGGTAGGGGAGCATATCCTGCAGATCGGTGCGGTCGAGGGGGGTATTGTTTACGTTGCGCCTCCTGGTGAGCGTTTGGAAGATCGTATTCGGCCGCGCGCCCGGCCCGTAGACCTTCGCCCACGGCCCTTCTCGGCTCTTCTGGACCGCCAGACCGAAATCTCGCAAATGCGCACAGCCTGGTCGGAGCAACGTTCCATAAATCTATACGGTCAGGCCGGCATCGGCCGCACCACTTTAATGCGTTACCTCCTCCATCAACCCGGTGTGTTGGATATATATCCCGACGGTGTTATCTACATTCAAGCCCGACGCATGCTCTTGGATGATGTGCTGAACGCTTTGTTCGACGCTTTCTACGAGAGCGATGTGCCTGTCCACCCCACACCGACCCAAGCGCGCACGCACCTGCGTTCTATACAGGCCCTTCTTGTCCTGGACGACGTGACGCTGTCACGAGAAGACACAGAGGCCCTGCTCAGTTACCTGCCCCGCAGTCTTTTTGTCATCATCACCGTGAAACGCACGTTGTGGGAAGACTCTTTTCCTCTGCGAATGGACGGTTTGCCGGAAGAGGCGGCCGTCATGTTGTTCGCGCGGGAATTAGGACGTTCCCTTTCTCCCGACGAGGCGTCCATTGTTCGCGACATCGGTGTTCATCTGAAAGGGCATCCTCTGTCCATCGTGCAAGCCGCCGCGATCGTCCGTGAGGACGAGCTTTCCCTTACAGCTCTGCGAGATGCGCTTACGAGCCGTCCGAATGGTGAGCAGGCGCCAATGCCGCAGGCCCTCCAGCACCTCACCGAGGATCAACAACGTGTGCTCGCGGCGTTGCTAGCCCTGGGAAATGTGGCCATGCCGGAGGAACATATAGGTGGAATCACCGAATTGCCCAAAGTAGATGATATCCTGAAACAGCTCGAGCGTCGGGGGCTTGTACGGGCAAACAGTCGTCATTATACGGTAGCGCCCAACGTGGCCGCATACCTGGAGGCGCATTGGAACCTGAAAGCCTGGCAACAGCGTGATCTTCAATATCTCGTAACATGGGCCTACCGCCATGCTGGCGATCTTGAAGCGCTCGATCAGGCGCGGGAGCCTCTTTGCCAGGTACAGACACTCCTGGCCCAAGAGGCCCAATGGGACGATGTTATCCGTCTAGGGCGAATTCTGGAGGCGGCATTGGCCTTGAAAGGACGGTGGGGCACGCGCTATGACGTGCTCTCCAAGGCGAGGGCGGCCGCCCGTCAAGCCGGTGATCGGGCCGCTGAGGCGTGGGCACTTCACGAATTAGGTACACATGCCCTTTGTTTAGGAGATCGGTCCACCGCATTATCCTTGCTGCAAGAGGCACTTCAGTTACGAGAGAGGCTGGGCGATACCGCAGGTATCTCTGCCACGCGTGCCAACTTAAATCTGCTAACCTCCCCTCCGCCACCACCTCAACCACCGTCACCGCCATCGAATACGCCTACGCCGGGCCTTACCGGAGGAGGGGTGCCCTGGGGTATAGTGCTTTCCGTAGCGAGCGTATTTGTTCTAGCAGCGATAGTCTTGTGGTCGTGGCTGGGTCGAGGATCCCGAATTTCACCCCCTATACCCTCCTCAACACCCACCCCAACCTTCACCCTGCAAGCGGTCCAGGCTATTCCCTCCC
>WFWT01000118.1 GCA_015490995.1 Anaerolineae bacterium
CCGACCTGGGCGGCATCGCCGACGCACACTCCGTCGGATACGGCCTGATCACCGGGCCGGACGGGCGTATTTACGGAGGGACGTTCCGGGAGGGGCGCTTTTTCATCTATGACCCACGTCGTGACCTCCTGCTCGACAAAGGGCCGCCTATGCCTGGCATTGCCGGCGTTGATACCCTGACGGTGGGCGGGGATGGAAAGATATATGGGGGCATTAACGGCAACGGCCACGTGTTTGCGTACGACCCGGCCACCGACACGTTTGCCGACAAGGGCCAGGCCGTGGCCGGGCACACGCGTGTCACTGCTCTGGTGGCTTTTAGGAGTAAGATCTACGGAGGCACGGACGGGCGTGCAGCAGACGCCAGCGGACGCCTGTTCGTGTACGACCTCGCTACGGCCTCCTTCGTGGATTTAGGGACGCCTGTCGAGGGGGAACGGATGGTAACCCGTCTCCTCGTTCAGGGCCTGACCGTCTACGGCGGTACGGCTTTCACGGGACATTTCTTCTCGTACGCCCCTTCCGTAAGTTCTGCCTTTTTGCCGGTCGTGTTGCGTTGATGTTATAGTCGGTGGAGAGCAGGTCTTCTCGGTTCAGGGTCCCGTGACCCCGCATGTGTGAACTAAGGAGCCTTACCATGTCTTCCTGGCGCATTGTTGTGGCTCTAGTCCTCGCCTTGCTCATCCCCACCATCGTCCTGGCCACCCATCCGACACCCCTTCCAGATCGCATCAACACCCCCAATTTCGGATATCGGGTGTGGTTCACGGACGATAACCCACCGCCGACACCGGACACAAACTTCTTCCCGCGCGTCCAGGCACAGCGTGTGGCCGATGCCTTGGATTCCAATGCCACACCGACGCCAGGAGCGCCCAATGGATTTCATCCCGGTTACGTGAACCTGGGATTCGTTGCTCCCAGTTTTGGTGGTTCACAGAAAAACGTCTACATCTTTGACTGTTCACCTGGTGGCCCCCATTCTCCTGCTTGTGATTCCGGAAATGCCCCAAAGGATAGGATAAATGTGCCTGCGCCCATATATCGTGCAGACTGTGAACCTGATCTTCGCCAGATGGCAGGGCATGAGCTATTTCATCATATTCAATTTACCTACATAACCTTTGAGAAGAGGGGAAGTTGGGGAAGCATGCCTTTAGAGGGCACTGCGCGCTTAATGGAAGACAAGATTTATTCCGATATAGATGCAAGCCCTCCGTGTGCAGGAATATATCTGCGAGAAGTAAACAACTATTTGGATGATCCTAACCGTACCATATGGGATATATCGTATACTTCTACTCTGTTTTGGAATTATCTCATGGAACAGTTGGGGCGATACAGAATTGAACCCGATGTGGGCATGGATTTTATACGTACATTCTGGGAGAACGCGCAAGCAAACCAAGATAGTCCCGACACGGTAGCCACCCTGCGGGAAACCATCCGCGACTTTGACCTTAACGCCACCCTGGAAGGGCTTTTCCATGACTTCACCATCGCCAACTACACCAAACAGATGGACGTCAGCGGTTTGCCGGATGGGTTGAAATATCGCTACGTGGATGAAAACGACGGCAATGGTGTCACTTATCAAGATGTAAAACTTACCTGGAATGGCACGATCCCCCCGAATCGAGGGCCTGTCAGCGACAGCGTAGTGCGCTGGGGCGCCCGCTACTACGAGGCAACCATCGACACGGCCCGCTGCACTGATGTGGTCGGCTTTATGGTTGAATCCACCAACGACAAGCCCGCGGCCTTCAGCCTCATCGCGGTGAAGGGCGCGGACCGCGTGGACCGCATCTACAAGAGCGTGAGCCGTCGGTTTGTCCGCGCCCTCCTTCAGGACCCTGTCGACCCCTACACACGGCTGGCCGCGGTGGTGGCCGGCCTGAACGACGCGGTGGACTTCCGCTACACCTTCGCCTGCGGTAGCGTGGACCTGGACATCATCCAGCCCACCAGCCTGAACCGGGCCTACGCCGGAGACCCCGCGGCCCCCGACCGCTTCCTGGTGAAGGTGCGCGTCTATGGCCCTTCCATCCTCGGCACACCTTCTATCGAGGGATTAGGCC
>WFWT01000119.1 GCA_015490995.1 Anaerolineae bacterium
CGCTCAATCCACAGGTCGTACCGGCCCGGCAGGAGCGGGGAGAGGAGCACGAAACCTTTGGCGTCGCTGAAAGCGCCGGACACATCCCCCGCGTTGAGGGCGGTCACGAACGCGCCCTCAACGGGCTCCTGCAACAGGGCCGTTATCCCGCGCGGGAAAGACGGGAAGGGTACGAAGTTCAGGAGAAGGCGCAGGCGAATCGCGCCCAGCGTGCCCGGTCCGGTGACCTTGATGCTGTCATGGTAGATCCGTGACACGTTTCCTGCCCGATCCCGGAACTTGACGTACACCGTGGCAAAGCCGTTCGCGTCCGGCTCCAGGCGCCAGGACTTGCTCGTGGCAAAAGGCTCCCAGGACGCGCCCGCGAAGTCCGCGGTGTTGGCCACCATCATGTGCGTCACGTCCGAATCCGCCTGAAAACTCAAAGTAACCCACGGTGTCTCCACGTACGCGTGCCCGTAGTTAATCAACACGTTGCCTATCGGTGGGAAGGGGTCGCTCCTTGGTGTGCCGCTGAAGACGTGGCTGGGCGCGCTCACGGCCCCGCCCGCGCCCTCGGCCTGAATGTAATAGTAGTACGTGCGGCCGTTGACCAGGCCCGCGTCCCGGTATAGCCCATCGCTGGTCGCCTTCTCCACCCGCGCGATGCGGGTGAAGGGCCCATCGGGGTTGGTGCTGCGGTAGATGTGGATGTACTTGTACGCCCGGTTCAACGGGAAGCGGAGGAGGTTGGCGTTCGGCTGTAAGGGCAGGGGCGGGAAGTGGTCCGGCACCCAGTCCACCACCTCCACGTCCACGGGCTGGGGCAGGGCGTCGTCCCGCGGGTCGAAGGGGTTGCTGCCCCGCTCGATCTCCGAACCGTCGCTCTCTCCACCCAGGTCGGTGTCCGGGTGACAGGGGTTCGTGCCCCGCTCGTACTCCTCCAGGCTCTTGACACCGTCCCGGTCCGGATCGGCGGAAGCGTCGTTTATGTTGGGGTCCAGGCAAGGATGAAGCCGTTCGTAACGGGTGGGCATGCCGTCCTTGTCCTCGTCTGGGTCGATCTTCTGCTCTATATCCCCCTCGAAGATTTGGAACGCGGCCTTGCGGATGCGGTAGAAGGGCCGGCGGAAGTTGTCCCGCCCGGTAGCCTCCACCCGCACCCGGTAACTCCCCCGTTGGGGGGCCACGCGGGAGGGGTCGTCGGGCAACCCGGTGCGGCTGCCCGCGGTGGTGCGCGTGTAGAAGTTGCCGTAGATGCCGTCGTTGGCGTTGCCGTCGCCGTGGTTGCCGTCATCCAGCAAGGGCAGGGTGAGCAGGGAGCCGTCCGGGTGTTCTACGGTGGCGGTGATCACCGCGCCGGTGATGGGGCCTCGGCTGTCGGTCAGGGTGGCCAGGATGGGCATGGGCAGCCCGCGCAGGAAGAGACCGCGCTCGCGGCGCAGGACGGCCTCGTCGTGGTTCTGGGCGAAGTACACCTCCAACTGCGCGCCCTGGCGGTTGTAGCCCGAGAGGATGGCGATAAAGGCGGTGGCCTCCCGAGCAGCGACCAGGCGCACGCGCCAGGTACCCGGCGTGAGACCGCCCACGTGGGCCACAAAGTGTGTCTTCCCACTGTAAATCCGGGCACCGGCCACGCCGTCCCGCACTTTGGAGCCGTCCGGTCGGACAATTTCCAGCTCCAGCGGCGTGTTGGGGTCCGGCCAGGCGATGCTGAAGCGCGCGTCGCGGATGCCCCCTTCCCGAACGGGGATCTCAAAGGTGCGGACGGAGGTATCCACCGTGCCACCGGCCTCCCACAGCCGCTCGTGACGGCGAATGCGCTCAAAGGCCGCGGCGTAGGCATCGCTGAGGTCCAGGGCAAAGGTAGGCGCCGCGCTCAGGCCTGTGGTTGCTCGCCCGACCAGGGTGGTCGGTACGTCCACGTAGTAGTAAGTGCCCCCCGTCTGATTCGCGATCTCCTGCATCAGGGCCTGATCGGTAAAAGGTCCCAGGGCGATGGCCTGTACCTTGATGCCCGCGTCCTGAACGCTGGTGCGTACGTCGTCCCAGAACAGGCGTTCGTTCTCCATGCCGTCGCTGAGGAGGACGATCCAGTCCTCGCCGATGGCGCGGCCTCGAAGGATGAACTCCTGCCGGGCCTTTTCCAGGCCGTCGCCGATGGAGGTTTTGACCGGCGGGGTGGTGTTTAACCCCTGAATAGCGGCTTTGGCCGTGTTGCGCAGGGCATCGTCCACATCCTGCATCATCACGTGCAGGACGGCGTCATCGTCCGGCTCGCTGTTGTTCCCCCCGAAGCTGACCACACCCAGGCGGTCATCCGTGTTGGCCGCGTCCACGAAGAGGCTGGCCGCGTTCTTGGCCGCGGTGAGTTTGGGGTATGCGGCGGGGTCCAGCATGCTCCCTGAACGGTCGATGACCAGCACCTCGTCCACCACACGCTTCTCGTACAGGACAGCGTCCTGTTCCGTGTCCTGGCCAATATCCCGGAGGCGGACGGTGATGGGGTACAGGCCGGAGGAGGGCTTGGGCGGCGCCTGGACCACCAGCCAGTAGTCACCCTGCACGTAGGCGCCGGAGAGGACCGTGGCCGCGTTAGCGGAGGCTACAGGGCCCACGTAGACCTCGAAGTCGTCAGGGTCCATCCCCTCGATGGAGGGAGTGCCAAGGATGGAGGGGCCGTAAACGCGCACCTTCACCAGGAAGCGGTCGGGGGCCGCGGGGTCTCCGGCGTAGGCCCGGTTCAGGCTGGTGGGCTGGATGATGTCCAGGTCCACGCTGGCGCAGGCGAAGGTGTAGCGGAAATCCACCGCGTCGTTCAGGCCGGCCACCACCGCGGCCAGCCGTGTGTAGGGGTCGACAGGGTCCTGAAGGAGGGCGCGGACAAACCGGCGGCTCACGCTCTTGTAGATGTGGTCCACGCGGTCCGCGCCCTTCACCGCGATGAGGCTGAAGGCCGCGGGCTTGTCGTTGGTGGATTCAACCATAAAGCCGACCACATCAG
>WFWT01000120.1 GCA_015490995.1 Anaerolineae bacterium
GGAGAAGCCGCCGATCACGTTGGGGGTGCCGGTTGTGGGGACCAGGCGCAGGGCGGTTGTGCCGCTCACGGTCAGCGTCAGGGTCACGTTGTCCGTGGTGCCCAGGAAGTTGGTGGCGGGGTCGGTGCCGGCGTTGCCGCCCAGTTTCCAGTAGCGGCCGTCGGTGTAGCCGGTGTTCAAGGCAAACGTTGTGCCGCTCAGCGTGAGCCCCGTGCCCGCGCTGTAGGTCGTGTCGTTGTCCACCCCGTCGGCGAAACCGGCCGGCACCCCGATGAGGCCGCTCCAGGGGACCTGGAGGGCGAACAGGGCGTAGGGGGCGGCCGTGAGGCGCTGCCGGGGGCTGAGCCGGGTGTAGGCGCCGGTGCTGGCTCCAGGCCGCACTTCAACCTGTAAGTAGCGTTCCTCCCCGGTGAAAGCCCCTCTTCCGAAGTCCAACATCACGGTGAACACGCCTTTCCTGACGGAAACATCTTCCAGAGTGACAGGGGTCCCCACCTGACGGTTGCCATTGGCTGAATCATAGAGGGTGAACCGGAAGTCATAGGTGCCATTGGCCGGTGCTCCGTCCTCCGTAAGGTATCCCTGAAAGGTGAACGCCGTGCCCAAAGGCGCCACGGTGGCGCTCATGCCTTCGTTCCCGGTCGGGCCCTGGGCCTGAACCCGGGAAAGACCGAGCACGGCCGCGAGCCCGATGGCCACCGCAAGAAAACCATACCACACCCGAAAATGTCTGTTTGCGCACATATCTTACTTCCTCCTTGTTGTCCTTTACCCGGTCCCAGTGGGCAGGTAGCGTGCTGCTGAATGGACCCACAGCAGCCGTCTATCACCGCGCTTTCCAGATGACCGGGAAGTAGTTGTAGCGGGAGGGTGGCCTCAACACGGCCAGGGCCCAGCCGAACTGATCCCCACTCTCTGGGGTGACCCCAGGTAGGGCTTTCTAGTCCCACACCTGGTCGCCCTGCGCGTGTAATCCGGCGGGGCTGCCGTAGATAACGTTGACCACTCCGGTTACGTTGGCACCGTGAATGGCCTCCGAGGGCACGCCTACGGCCAGGTCATCGTACCCGTCACCGTCGAAGTCGCCACCGGCGACGCTGTAGCCGAACAAATCGTTCGCCTCCGTGGCCCCAATGATGCCGGGAGTGTTGTGATGCCACGGTCGGTTTTAAGCCCTCTGGAACCACCGTGCAGCACTTTACCGCACCCGCGCTCTCTACCCCGTTGATGCTTTCAGCGGGCATGCCAATGGCCAGGTCATCGTACCTGTCACCATTAATGCCGCCGCTTGCCCTGATCCTCCCGATCGAAGGGCCTTACCGGCTCAAACGCGACATGTACATTCGGTAACCTACCAGGATACGCACTGTGGCTTCCGTGCGCTGGCCTTCGCTGTCTGTAGCCACAAGCCGGATGAGATGCCAGCCGGGACTCAGGTCATTCCTGGGGAGGGTGTTCCCCGTTCCCAGGAAACCATCCCGATCACTGTACCACTGGAGATTATCTCCGGGGATAGGGCCATCCTCCAGGTCGGTGGCCAACCCCTGGAAGACAATCAGGCGTCCCGGGCGGAACGCCGCGTTATTGGTGGGATAGCTGATCACCGCCACCGGCGGCTTGTTGGGGATGCGCACTCGGGCCGAGGTGGTCATTGCCGTGCGCATTCCATCGGTAGCGATCACCCGGAAACGCCCTTCCCCACCCGCAAAGGTGTCCACGTCGAGGGTATATTCGGACTTTGTTAGATCGACGGCAATCGTTTGCCACGTACGCCCGTCATCCCGACTGTAGAGCAGCGTGTAGGTGAGGGTGTCTCCATCCGAATCACTCCCCTGCCAGCGCAGCACCTGACGGGTACCCGCCGGCCATGTGGTATCCTCTCGGGGATTGACGAACGACACTTCCGGATCGCGGGCGCTGAGTGAGCGTTCGGCAAGGACGACGTTGTCTTTCACCAGCACCACGTTATCGGCCCGTTCATCCCACGGCACTAAAAGGGGCACCGTTGCACTGCGTCGCGCGCCGGTGAAATCATCGCCAGGCCCTTGTTCGGGTACTTCCCGGTGTGCTCCGGGCGTGTCGCCGTATTCGCTGGTGAAACTCACACTGAACGTCACCTGGGAAAGGACAACGTTCCCCTTACGCAATTGCAGGGCATAATCTTGGCCCTGGGGTACAAACACCCGCGGGCTCTCAACAATGTACATGCGTCCGAGGTCTGCCGGCTGCTGCGGGTTGTAATCGGGATGGTCAGGGTTGTAAATCGTGGGCATCACCAAGAGGGCCTTCTGCGCCGGATTGGCCTCCACCCGCAATCCCATCCGCTCGGCCATGGGAACCGTGTCCATCCGGGCAAGGGAAGGAGCCAATTGTCGGAACATGTATATCCAGGTGTAGGGGGAAATCCACCGTGCGAAACAGTAACTCAGCACGTCATCATATCTGTCAGGTGTGTAAACCCAACCGGTATCGGGATTAAAGCCAACCTCCTGAATGGACGAGTCCGGGTAGGGCCATTCCGTTTCGGGATCAATAGACCCACACCCGTCAGGGGTGTTGGTGTGCTGTAAGTCATATGTGTGCAGGATTTCATGTGCGAAGAGATAAGAGCCTGAGCCGGGCTCATCCACCGATCGACCATCACCTGAGGTGCTGATGCCGACCACTCCTAGCCCTCCGGCATGGGGATATCTGGGCATATCGGCATGACCAAACCCCCCAGGCCCGGGCAACCATCCATATACCTTATCCGCCCTGCCAAAGGCCCCCCCGAAGACCGCATCAAACATCCACATGTAATTCAATTGCCTGATGAGGTCATGTTGCCCTCTGTCATTCAGAGGCGCGGACCAATCCAAGATACCACTGCGCAACACGTATTGAACACCACCGTCAGGTACCGGGAGCATGCGCTCCAGAAAACGGGCGGCACCTCCCCGGGTAACCCAGTTGGTGGGCGCTACGGCACCTGAAGCGTTGCGAATACGCTGCCCCACCACGTACACGGACTTCCGCGGGAAGAACCGTACCCGTACGTATCCGGTGGTTGGGAAGCGGTTATCGGTCTCATCCGTTTCCACGATCAGGTTTTCTGGGTCCACGACTGCGTACAGTTCTAATTCCACCGGCACCGTTGCGTCTACCCGGAACCAGACCCAGGGCACATCCGTAGAACGGCGCGGGGAAAAATCCCCAGCGGAAAATCTCCGTAGAGGATAGGGCCGCCCCCGCGTGCTCGTAACGGTCCATTCCCCACCGCGCGGACGGATGTACAACCGAATGGGCACATTGGTGAAAGTGCCCCCACCTTCACGCTCGATGGCGACGTACACCCGCGCCGCAGTGCCCTTACGAGTAACCAGGGGTAGGCTGTTCGTCATGCACGTGGTGGAAAACATGCACTGAATAGCCTGGGTCACTTCTATGCCCACTATGCGCAAGTTCAGAGGGTCCGGTGTGGGGATATCCGTCCACCAGGGTGGTTCGGAAGGATATCCGATAACCGGAGGAATCGGTGTGGGC
>WFWT01000121.1 GCA_015490995.1 Anaerolineae bacterium
GCAGCGTCAGATGTGTATAAGAGACAGCCCCCATTCCTACATCGACGCCCACGCCCACTCCTACGCCGACGTTGCCCGGTAAGCCTATCACCTCGACCCCAACTGCTACCCCTACCGCGACGCCTGTACCACCCACGCCTACCCCTACCCCAACCGCGACGCCGACGGTGGCCGGCAAACCGCGACCCTCCACCCCTACGCTCACGCCGTCGCCTACCGCGACACCCACCGTCACCCCGACCCAGACCCCTACTCCCACGGTCATATCGGGGGCGGGCGGCTAAGGGTCCTGCGACAATTGCCTCCAAAGGCGCGAGGGCGACACGCCGAGACGGAAAACGGTTCCACCTATCCTGGTGCTTTCCTTCCACGTTTGACAAAGTGTCCGGCAAAGGGTATACTCACCCTAACTTAGGACTCCTTATTTGCGGCTCGGGAATGAAAGGACGTCATGGCCACCTTTGACCCACGGGTGCGTCCGCGGGAGGAGGGTTCGGCAATCGCCGTTGGTCTGTACCGTATTGCGCAGGCTATCGGTATCCTCTTGCGCCGGAAAGGGCAGGAACATGGCCTGTCAGCATCTCAGGTACAGGCCTTGCTTTTCCTGGCCTATAGTCGCCCGGGAGTGCGTACGGTCAGTGGATTGGCCCAACGGTTAGGGTGCCGTTTGGCTACGGCCAGTGATATCGCCATGACCCTTGAGCGCAAGGGGTTGGTTCGTCGGTATTCCACGGCAGGGCGTGGGCGCACGGTGTTCCTGGCCCTCACGCCTGCCGGAGAGGCGCTGGTGCAACAGCTGGACAACGTGCTGGACGTGCTGGAAGAGGGCGTTCAGGCGTTGCCGGCAGCCACTCGCACAGGCCTGAAACAGGGCATTCAGGCACTTGTGCGCCACCTGGTGGCGGCAGGGTATGTGGTGGCTTATGAGATGTGCTGGGAGTGCGCGTTTTTCCGACCCTTTGCTCATCCCGATCGGCCGGAAGCGCCACATCATTGTGCCTTTATGGATGCGCCGTTACCGGTGGAGGATACCTACACTGAGTGTCCGGATTACGTACCCAAAACGGAGGAGGCGTCAACATGACCGAGCCGTTGCCCATAGTGATGTACGCGCGGCCCACCTGTGAGGACAGCGAGCTGGCTCGCCGCCGGTTGGAGGAGTTGGGGATCCCGTTTCAGGAGATAAACGTGGACGAGGATGAGGCGGCGGCCCGCTACGTCGAACAGGTGAATCGCGGGTTTCGGAGTACGCCGACCATCGTGTTTGGCGATGAAGTGATCATTGTTGTGGAGCCCACCGTGGAGGAGCTGGATGAGGCCCTCCGTCGCGCCGGTTACGTTGTCTAGAGGCTGGGTTGCCCTGGAAGAGGTGTCTCCGGTACGCCGTGCTCCCCGTTTGGTGGAGGGCGGTGAGGGCTTGCCGCGGCCCCTCACCCGCTGGGGATATGGGTATGATCCGGTAGTGGTGGCTTTCCTGCATGATCTCCGTTGTCCCGCTTGTGCAGAGTTGGTACAGCTGTGGGCGGAATGTCGTGCGGCGTACGGGGCTTATGAAGCGGTTCTGGTGGCCATTACCCCGCGGTCGTGTGGTGTTCGAGCCGAAGGTGTGTGGGTGTTGTCAGATACGGAGGGGGTACTGAGGGACCGTTACGCGGCATGGTGTCCTCGCCTAACCCGTGGAGGGGTGTCGGTTCTCATCCTCGACGCCTACGCCGCCGGTTGGGCCCTGTGGCAAGGTCCGGAGGCGGATCCCGACCAAATACACAGGGGCGCCCTTGAGTGGTTGGCATTCATGTCCCTTCAGTGCCCTGAGTGAGGTGTTCCTGAGTGGCCCGGAGGGCCATGAGGCGCTATAAGGTTGTCCAGGAAAGGGGGTGAGAGGGGGCAAATTCAGGAAACCTGTGTTTTGTGGAGGGGGGCGAAGGCTTCCCCATCCGTGCGTTCCCCGGTCCGGCACATGGATGGTGGAAGCCTTCGTGAGGGGTACATACAGTGTACCACACGTGCCCTCCTCCACCAAGCCCTTTCGCGTCGGTGAGGTCGGCGTGAAAGGAATGCCTCACGTGCCCACCACCACGCGCCCACCCTAGCCGTGTTCAACCTACACCTTCACGTCGTGTGGACCATTCACGTAGGCAAAGGAGGGCACACAATGGCCGGCACACGCATCCCTGGGTACACGTATGGTTCGGCTACGGTCGCTCTCGCGCCAGTAACCATGGAAGACCTGGCGCGGTTGAAGCAGGCGGTCATGTTTACCGAAGAGGATGAACGTTACCTGCGGATGGCCGGAGAGGTGTTGGAGGAACAGATAGATGAGATCCTGGACCTTTGGTACGGGTTTGTGGCCGCGCATGATTTCCTCGTTCATTACTTCACAGGACCTGACGGGCAACCCAATCAACGGTATCTGAGCGCGGTCCGGGAGCGATTTGGCCAGTGGATTCGTGATACCTGCCTGCGGCCGTACGATCAGGACTGGTTGAATTACCAATACGAGATCGGCTTGCGTCACCATCGCGCCAAGAAGAACCGTACCGACGGCGTGGATTCGGTCCCTCTGGTGCATCACCGCTATTTGGTCGCGTTCATCTATCCCATCACGGCCACCATTCGACCTTTTCTGGCCCGCAAGGGGCATTCACCGGAAGAGGTGGACAAGATGCACCAGGCCTGGTTTAAGGCGGTCGTGTTACAGGTAGCGCTGTGGAGTTATCCCTACGTCCGGGAAGGGGAATGGTGATGTGGCCTTGCGGGGTGGAGGGCGTGACGTCCTTCACCCCGTTTTGTCGCCGCGCCATAGGCGGTGGATGGTTTCTGGGTCCAGAGGGCCGGCGCGTAGGATGGTCGGTTCCGGTCCGGTACAATCGACGACGGTGGATGGCACGCCCCCGGGTGCGGGACCGCCGTCCACGATGAGGGGGATACGGCCTTTTAACTGCGCCAGGACTTCCGCGGCGGTTCGGCCCGGGGGCTGACCGCTAATGTTCGCGCTGGTAGCAGCCAGAGGGTGGCCCAGCTGTCGAATCAGTTCTCGCAACCATGGGTGGTCGGGAATGCGAACGCCCACCGTGTCCTTTCCTCCCAGCAATGCGGAGGGTAGTCCCTCCCGGGCAGGGAGGACCAGGGTAAGAGGCCCGGGCCATAGCGCGCGCGCCAGACGGTTTGCCCCCGGGGGAAAGGACCGGATCACGTGCCACACATCGTCGATGTCCGCTAACAACAGGGGAATGGCGCGCTCGGCCGGTCGCTCTTTGACCGCGAAGAGGCGTTCTACCGCGTCGGGATTCAGGGCATCCGAGGCCACACCGTACACGGTATCGGTGGGGATCGCGATCACATGCCCACCCCGCAAGAAGGACAACGCGAGGGCGAGGGTGTCGGGGTCGTGTATTGGTTTGACGGTGGTCTCATAATGCCACGCGTGGGTGCGCATCTCCCCCCTCCTCCCAAAGTGTACTTGAGCTCCCGGTCCTGATCAATTCCCGGTTGCACAGGGGGCACACCCTGTGTGCCGGTTATCGAAGCGGTTAGGAGATGTGACCGGGCAAGGGGAGGGCCTGCTATCCTTGGCTGCGGATGACCCAGCTGAGCCATATGCCGTAGCTAATGGCAGCAGCCGCCAAGAGGGTCAACACACCGTTGATGATCCGTTCAACCCGCGGACTGGGTCCGAGGTCCAGCAGGATGGAGCGCACACCCAGGGCGGCGTGCACAGTGACCACGATGAGAAATACGATCTCCCACACGAAGACGAAGGGGTGGGATAAGTAAGCCACGACATCTTGGTAAGTGCGCAATCCACCTTCCACAATGAAATGGTTGGCGATCAGGTGAACAGCCAGGAGGACGAGCAGCAATATTCCGGTGATGGCCTGGACAAGCCACCACCTATCACCTCCCCGGTACGCCGGGGGGGCGTCTTCGAGCCATGGCTGTCGAGACATACCGTTTACCTCCTCGGCGTGGACGTTTTCCGTGTAGGTTGTCAGGGATTACTTGGTCATGGTCCAGAGCCCCCAGGTGCTGAGAACAAAGAGCACCAGTCCGATACCCATGAGCACCCAGAACATTCGCTTGTGGGCGGACACACCGATACCGAGCCCGACCAGAGTCAGGCGGATGCCGTTGAGCGCGTGGTAAATAATGCCGAAGAACAGGATGGTGTCCAAAACGAGGAACGGGGGGGTCTTGGCCAGAGCAATGAACGCGTTCCAGCGGGCTTCCCCTTGGGTAAGCAGTCGGAGCACCCAGAGGTGGATGATCAGGTAGAGCACCAAGCCGAGGCCGGTGAGGCGGTTAAGGATAAAAGCCCAACCGCTGACATGTCGCCCGCGCACGTCAAACCAGGCTGGCCATCGTCGACGGGGCACAAGTTCACCTCGGTTCATGCGCGTCTCCTCCTTGCTGTTTGCGGCGCCATGGCAGGTGTTGCCGGATGAGGGTGCCTCGTAGCGCCATGATCGCGGCGCCGGGATCCACGTGGGATGGGCATACTGCAGAGCATTCCATGGCGATGTGGCATCGCCAGCACCCATGCGCGGTGTCCACCTGGGCCAGAATCTCGGGAACGTTTTGGCCCCGGGGTTCCTGGACCACGCGCCAGGCGGCGGCCAAGGCAGCAGGCCCCAGGTATAGGGGATCGCTGGCAGCTACAGGACAGACGGACACGCATAGCCCGCATTCAATGCAGTTCTCCAGGCGGGTATAGGTGTCAACCCCTTCAGGGGGCTCGGCCTCGGGCAGGAATTCGCTGTGTCGGATTAGGGGCATCGCCATGGGAGTGAATTTGGCGTAGAAGGCCTTCATGTCCACCACCAGATCGCCAATGATGGGAAGGTTGGCAAGGGGTTCTACAGTGACCCGTTCCCCGGCTATATCGTGAACCCGAGTGATACAGGCCAAGCGTTCCTGCCCGTTAATGCGCATGCCGCAGGTACCACAGGAGGCGTGGTGACAGGAGTGGCGCAGCATGAGGGATGGGTCGTGGACGCGGCGGATGAACTGCAGTGCTTCGAGCACCGTGGTGCGTGGGGTCACGGTGACGTCGAACGTGTCATACCAAGGGCGTTCGCGTCCCTGTTTGTATCGAAACACTCGAAATTGCACCGTGCGTTGTTCTGTCATGGTGTGTACCCTCTACCGAATCGGCCCGATGGCACTCGGTTACCCGGCGTAGTACGCGGTGTGAGGCAGGAGCACCACCTCTCGGGTGCGACAGGGAGCGGTGATCCCTAACTTGGCGCAGACAATGTCCGTGGTCACTTCGGCCATGGCCCGAGCAGTGCTGGCCTTGCCGCCGATGATGGTCACCAGGCCTTCCACCCCTTCATCGGCATGATCGAAGCATTTGAAGGTGCGGCTCAGTTCGCGGCCGGAGTGAGCTGTACGTGGGCCGACCAGGGGACGGGCCGCTGCCCACGCAGCCCGTACCGGCATCTCCCGCAGGGTAGGGATAAGCAAAGCCCCAAGGTCAATCATCATGCGAACGTGCGCTTCGGGCACGTCCAGGTCGTCCGGGTCTTCGACCACCCACGAAGAGGTCCCCACGATGGAGAGACGACGTTGTGGCACGATGATATCCCCATCGCCGGCAGGGTGCAAGCGGTTGATGACCATGTTGCACAGGCGGCCTTCCACCGCCACCAACACGCCGGGAGAAGGTCGGATGGGTACGTCCACACCGGCCATTTGAGCGATCTGTCCTGCCCATGGTCCTGTCGCGTTGATGACCACATCCGCGGCGATGGTGTATTCCCGTTCTGTCCGGTGGTCTCGAACGCGTGCCCCGGCGACCGTGCGGCCCTGAAAGTGGATGTCCACCACTTCGGTGAAGGGACGGATCTCCGCGCCGTGGTGCTGGGCAGTCGCCAGGAACCGTAATGGCAGTCGCATGGCGTCCATGGTACCGTCCGGCACTTGCACGGCCAGCTTTAGGGTGGGGTTCAGGTTGGGCTCCAAGCGTAAGGTGTGTTCCCGGGAGAGGACGCGTGTGGGGATGCCGCAGCGTGCACAGCCTTCTAGGAAAGGATCCAGGTAAGTGACGTCTTCATCGGTCAAGGCGACAAATAAACCGTCGTTAAGCTCAAAGGCGTCCGGCGCGATGCGGCGCAGGATCCAATTTTCCTCAATGCATTCGCGGGCGGAGTCTGGATCGGTCAGAACATATCGGGCCCCGCTGTGAAGCAACCCGTGATGTCGGCCTGTGGTGCCGGCGGTCACCTCCCACCGTTCCACAAGGGTCACGCGTAGGCCCCGCAGGGTAAGATCATGCGCCAGGGCCGCGCCTGTGGCTCCGCCCCCGATGACCAGGACGTGAAATGCGCCCTTCATGCGCGCTTACTCCACCCACCCGAAGGTCCGTTCCACAGCCTTGCGCCAGCCTTGGTAAAGGCGCTCGCGGGTGGCCTCGTCCATTTGAGGATGCCACTCCCGGTCCACTTGCCAGTTTTGGCGCAGGTCGTCCAGATCTTCCCAGAAACCTACCGCCAACCCTGCGGCATAAGCCGCGCCCAGGGAAGTGGTTTCGGCCACAACGGGGCGGACCACCGGCACGTTCAGAATGTCTGCCTGGAATTGCATGAGCAGTTCGTTGTAAACCATACCGCCGTCAACTTTCAGAGCTTTGAGGCGCACCCCCGCATCCTGTTCCATGGCTTCAAACACGTCACGGGTTTGGTACGCGGTGGCTTCCAAGGCAGCACGACAGATGTGACCTTTGGTGATATACCGCGTCAGCCCGACGATGATGCCGCGCGCGTCGCTCCGCCAGTAAGGCGCGAAGAGCCCGGAAAACGCGGGGACAAAGTAGATCCCGCCGTTGTCAGGCACCGTGCGGGCGTAATCCTCCACGTGTTTGGAGAAGTCGAAGAATCGGAGGTTATCGCGCAGCCACTGTACCAGCGCGCCGGTAATGGCGATGGAGCCTTCCAGCGCGTAGGTGGCCGGCTTGTTGCCGAATTGATACGCGACGGTGGTCAATAGACCGTGTTGACTGGGAACCGGGCGAGGACCGGTGTTGAGGAGCAAGAAGCAGCCGGTGCCATACGTGTTCTTGGCTTCCCCCACCTCGAAGCACGTCTGGCCCACCAGCGCAGCTTGCTGGTCTCCTAGGTTGCCACAGACGGGAATCGATGCCCCAAAGGGGCCGTCAGACCGGGTGGTGCCCCACGGCTGCGGGTCACTGGAGGGCACAATGCGGGGTAACATCTGGGGAGGAATTCCCATCACTTGCAGGATTTCCTCATCCCATGTGAGGGTGTGGAGGTTCATGAGCAGGGTCCGGCTGGCGTTGGTCACATCAGTGACGTGGACGCCCCCCTCGGGGCCGCCGGTTAGGTGCCAGATCAACCAGGTGTCGATTGTCCCGAACAGCGCATCCCCGCGCTCGGCGGCCTGTCGTAGGCCGTCAACGTGTTCCAGCAACCACATAAGTTTAGGGCCTGAGAAGTAGGTGGCCAGGGGGAGCCCGGTCTGAGGACGAAAGCGATCTTGCCCCCCTTCCTGGGCCAGTTGCTGACAGATGCCGTCCGTCCGGGTGTCTTGCCAGACGATAGCGTTATAGTACGGCTTGCCTGTGTGGCGGTCCCACACAACGGTGGTTTCACGCTGGTTGGTGACGCCTACAGCGGCAATCTCCTCAGGGGCGATGTTCCCCTTTGCCAGCGCGTTGCGGATGACCTCCTGGGTACGCTCCCAGATCTCCAGTGGATCGTGTTCCACCCATCCGGGTTGGGGGTAGATCTGGCGGTGTTCCTTCTGATCCACGCTTACCACCCGGCCTGCTCGGTCGAAGATTATGCAGCGGGTGCTGGTGGTACCCTGGTCAATGGCTGCTATGTACCGTACCCCGGCCATTGTGTCTCCTCCTGAGGGTGCGTTGTGTGACCTTCTCCGGCAGTCTAAGAACTTCTGCGGAGAGAGCCCTTTAAGAGAGCCCTCTGGTGCCCTCCCTTGCCGGCATTGTACCACGTTCTTGTGTGACGTCCGCAGCGCGGGTACCGGCAGGGCATGCTAGAGGTTTGATATTGTACCATTTAATCTTGCCGGCTGTCCACCTGGCGGATTGCTCCTCAACTGGGGCACGGGTATACTGGTGGAGAGAGGTTAGGCATAAGGTGAACGTTGCGGCCGAGAACGTGTATAGGCGGATAAGGTGTGTGGTGATGCGGGTCAAGCTTTTGTTATCCTATGACATTCGGCCGGGAGTGGAAGAGCAGTATTACCATTTCATGAGCACCGAATTCCTGTTCTGGGCCCACGAGCAAGGGCTCCTGTTGTCGGACGCGTGGTACACGCTGTATGGGCCGTATCCCTCGCGGGTCATAGGCTTGGTCGCTGAGGACGTCCGTCATTTGTCCCAGCTCCTGAACAGCCCGGAGTGGGCAGTGTTGGAAGCACGCTTGCAGGATTTTGTGACCAACTACCAACGGCGGGTGATCCCGTATCGGGGGGGATTTCAAATTTACTGAGAACGGCGGTGGGAGAGGCATTTGGAAAGTGGGGTACAGCGGCGTGGTGTAGCAGATTGTGCACTGTCCTGAGGTCGATGCTGTTGGTGTCTGGGCCTTCGGGCTGTGGGGCTGCTCTATTCAAAGAGATGCGATGTCAGGAGGGGGTGTGACCACAGAAGCCTTCGCTGCGGCCCTCGCGCGGCGGTACATGCCCGTCTTTGTGTTCAGCCGTGATGCCGCCGGTCGGCCGGAAAATTTTTACCCCATGGACGCGACGAGTTTCGTGCGGTTGAGCGCGCTGTACGCGCCAGGCCCTCGACTGGTGATTCCACGAGGTCAAGTGACGGTCGATCGGTTGCAGGAAATGCCTGCCGTAGCCACTCGAGACATGTTCCTGGTTTTCGCGTCAGAATCCCTCTTGCCCGTGTGGCGTCCGCGGGCGGTGGTCCCGGCGGCTCCTGTCGGTTTGTGGTATCGGTGGATGGACGCGATGCTGGACCGGGGGTACGATATAGGCGCGCGGGTAGTACTTCCCCTCATGCGGCGATGGGTGCCCCATCGGTTGCCGGTGACTGTGTGGC
>WFWT01000122.1 GCA_015490995.1 Anaerolineae bacterium
CCTACACCGTCGCCTACCCTGACGCCGACGCCGTCGCCTACGCCGACGGCCACGTTGCCCCCGCGGCCTCCCACCCCTCCGGCGCAACCTCCTGGTGGAGGCGCGCCATCCCACAACGGAGGGCAACCCTTCTCACAAACGACGGATGCGTGCGCGGGGTGCCACCGCATTCACCGAGCCCGGGGGCCAAGGCTACGGGTTGCCTGGCCGGAGGAACAACTATGCTTAACCTGCCATGACGGCACCGGGGCTTCTACTGATATTGCCGGCCAGTTTCAGCGTTCGTATCGGCATCCCCTCGAACGCACCAGCGGCATCCACACCTCGGCCGAGCGGTCTCCGGAATGGTTTCGTGGCACTTGGCGACATGTGGAATGTGAGGATTGCCACAGCCCACATAACGCAGCCGCAGGCGTTCACCAGCCGGGCACCAATTACGCGAGCAGTGTTTTGGCCAACGTGTGGGGGATTGCGGTGTTAAACGGTGTAGGAGGTACGGTGCCCTCCTATAGTGTTGTAGAGCCCATCACGTATGAATATCAGCTCTGTTTTAAGTGTCATTCGTCTTGGAGCTCTCCGGGCACAGGCACGGATACGGCCTGGGAGTTTAACCCCAACAATCTGGCCCACCATGCGGTGGAGGCACCTGGGAAGAACCAGCCGGGAGAGCGCAATCCTGCCTTTGCTTACACGTTTGTGTGGCCCTGGGGACCGGAGAGCACTGTGCAGTGCAATGATTGTCATGGGGGCACGGGGGCTCGCGGCGTTCACGGCTCGGACAGACGCTGGTTACTGCGGGGTAATGAGACAGGCGAAGGATCCCCGGAGGTCTTCTGTTACAACTGTCACAGACGAGATGTGTACGGCGATGTGAACCTTCTTGATCCTCCCAATCGCCGGTGGAGTCGATTTTCTCATCCCGGCGAGGAGGAGCACACGTACACGGTGGGGCCGTGGGGTGTAAACCCGTGGGGTATCTGGTGTATGAACTGTCACGGGGGAGATGGGCCAGGGGGTATTCACGGTACCAATCGTGGGGTGGGGAAGTATGGCGAGACCGAGCTGGGGAAACGCATGATGAACGGCGCGTTTGTGGAGGGGTGGACCGCGGCCCAGGAGGGGCGTCCCGGCACGTGCTGGGCGACGTGTCATCCCGGGCCAGAGGAGTATGAGGCCAATTACGATTATCCACCATAAGGGAAGCAGTTTCCTCATGGTGGATAATCGCGAGGCAAAGAAAAACGCCGGCACGTGCCGGCGCTGGACGGTGTGGGCCCCCTCGGATTCGAACCGAGAACCAGCCGGTTATGAGCCGGCCGCTCTAACCGTTGAGCTAGAGGCCCTTCTTGAGAGCGGGTGAGGGGAATCGAACCCCCACTACCGGCTTGGAAGGCCGGGGCTCTACCATTAAGCTACACCCGCTTCAGGTCGGGGCGAGAGGATTTGAACCTCCGACACCGGCGTCCCAAACGCCGTGCGCTACCGGGCTGCGCCACGCCCCGACATGCACCTTCTATTATACGTGTCGTTCCCCTTACCGTCAAAGGCCCGCAGCGTCCAGGGATGGGTTGTTTCCTTGGTCACGCACAGGGAAGGCCTGTCCCGGTTGGACGGTTGTCGTTGCTTTTGGAAAAGTTTTGAAGTGTTTGTCATCTATGGTACACTCCCTACATCGGTAAGCTGACGCTGGAAAGGCATTGCACTGTTGTGCCCCGCCCATCGCCCTGGACGTTGCCGGAGAACAGCCCCGGGGGCAGAGAGGATATCTTCAGCCCCATGTCCTGGGTTGTCAACGTACGCCACAGGATAAACCGATCGTTGTACACGTGTTACGAGTGAGGAGAACTCACATGGCCACTCGAAGGCGTACCGGAGCGTTGATGTTGCTCCTCTTGGGGTTGGTTGTGGGTAGTGTGCTGTGGCCCGCGTCCCCTACCTGGGCTCAGGAGCGCCGTGTCGAGTGGGAGCGTTTGGATGTAGACATTACCGTCCATGAGGACGGCACATTTACAGTGGTGGAAACGATGACAATCCGTTTTGTGGGTGGGCCGTTTCGGTATGGGTTTCGTGAAATTCCCACTGACCGCCTGACGGAGATAACCGATGTGCAGGTGATGGATGAAGAGGGGGCATATGAGCTTGTGTCGGACAGTGGGGCTGAAGCGTCACCGCGTACCTTTGCTGTGCAGCGCCTGGGCACGATGTATGTTATTCGGTGGTTTTTTGAGCCGGTTCAGGATACCACCCGCACGTTTCGCGTGTCTTACCGGGTACACGGCGGGTTACGCGCATATCCGGAAGAGACACAGCTTTGGTGGCAGGCGGTGTTTCCGGACCGCAATGCTCCGGTACGACGGAGCACGGTAACCGTGAGGGCACCGGGACCGGTACAGGCTGCTGCTGCGTATTTCGTTCCGGCCCGGGTGGAGAAGCTGAACGAACGCACGGTGCGCTTTCAGGCGGAGACGCGCATTGCTCCGGGGACGGCATTTGAGGTGCGGGTGGCTTGGCCGCAGGGAATTGTGCCGGTCACACCTGCTCCCTGGCAGGCCGCAGCGGACGCGGAGGCGGCCCGTCTAGAACAGCGTCGCCTCTGGGACCAGCGGTGGCGTCCCCTGGCCAATGTGCTGACCTTCGCCGTTGGCCTGTTGCTGCTCGTTGGTGGTCTGGGGGGTGTGTATCTCCTGTGGTATACACGAGGGCGGGATAAGCCCGTGGCCGAGGTCGCCGAATACTTGCCCGAACCGCCGTCAGACCTGCCCCCTGCTCTGGTGGGCACGTTGCTCGATGAGTCCGCCGACCTGCGAGACATCCTGGCCACGTTGCTGGACCTCGCTCGACGTGGGGTGCTCAGTGTAGAGGAAACTGTGGACAAACAGGGTAACCGGGATTTCGTGTTCCACCTGCAGGCTGCGGATTTGAACCAATTGCGTCCCTTCGAACGACAGATAGTGGATGCCCTCATGGAGGGGAAGTCCTCACAAGCGCTCAGTGCGTTGCGCAATCGTTTCTATTCCCGGCTGTCGTCGTTACAACAGGCAATTTATGAAGCCTGTATCGAGCTTGGGTTGTTCCCGACCAACCCGAGCTCGGTGCGCTTGCGGTACTTCATCCTCGGAGATGTGCTCCTGGTTCTCGCCATTCTACTGTTTGTGTTCGGTCGGGGACTTCTGGCTCCCTGGGTAGATACTTTTATAGTGATCCCGGGGGCCTTGGGAGTGGTTGCCCTCGCGATGGTCCTTGTGAGCCGTTACATGCCTCGTAAGACGGAGCGGGGGGCAGAGGAAGCAGCCCGGTGGCAGGCCTTTCGCCGGTACCTGACCAACTTGGACCGATTCGGCACCCTTGAGAGGGCGGAAGAGATCTTGGACCGGTATTTGCCCTATGCGGTGGCTATGGGAGTCGAATCGTCCTTTCTCAGGACCTTTGAACGGGCGTTGCAACGGCAGGGACGAGATGTCATCTGGCCACGGTGGTACCGGGTGCATCCGTCTATTCCCGCGACGGGCGATCATCGGACGTCAGACCGTTCCGAGGGGCGCTCCGCAGTTCCGGGGAGTGGTGGGGGGT
>WFWT01000123.1 GCA_015490995.1 Anaerolineae bacterium
GGGTGGCGTCATACCACAGGGCTTGGGGGAAATAGCGGGCAGACACGGGGTCACTGTTGCCTGCCCGGTCGACCAACCAGATGTACACGTCGTGGACGCCCTCGCTCGGTACTTCGATGACGGCCTGGTCCTGCCCCGGGACGAAGGTGCCATCGTCCGGCCCGGAGGGGGGCGCGCCTACGGTGTAGCGTATACCCCAAATGCCGGAAACATCCAGGGGGGGCGTCCACCGGACGAGGAAGCGGTTTTCGTTTTGCCAGCCCGTGGTGACGATGCGCAGGTCATCGGGAACGGGGGGCGGGTGTATGTCGATGCGCACAGGCTGCGCTTGCTCTTCCTCCTTATTACCCGCCGCATCCACACTGTAGAAGCGTACTACGTGCTTGCCCTCAGGTGCCACGGTCACTACGGAGCGCATCTCCCAGGAATCCTCGTCCACGGCCACATAAGTTGAGCGAGGTCCTGAAAGGGTATCCGTAACACGGAACGTTACCAAGACGGCACTGCGCCACCACCCATTGGCCCCTTTCTCACCCGTAAGGATGGGGGAAGTGGTCGGTGGGGTAATGTCGTATTTGAAGGCCTCTTCCACCACCGCGGGATGCTCATAGTCCGCGTTTCCTGCCCCGTCTCGCAACCAGAGGTAAAGAGTATGCGCTCCCTCATTGGGCACGCGTATTTGGACCGATGCGTGGGGATCGGATACGAACGTGCCATCGTCAGGTGCGGTGGGGGGTATGTCCAACTTATAGTAGGCCCCAACAACTTCGGATAAATCGCTGGGCAAGGCCCATTCCACCTGGAATTGGTTCCGATTTGTCCACGTATCGGGTGAAACTCTCACGAGAGGAGGCGCGGGTGGTGGTGTCGTATCTATCCACAACGGTGTGGGAAACCCTTGCTCCTGCCATCCTGCTGCGTCTACGGAGTAGAATTCGATTTGATGCTTACCATCTCCTTCCACAACAAACTCGGTGCCCGTTTGCCAAGGACCGTTGTCTATCCGGTAATAGGTGACCACTACACCCGACGCGGTGTCGGTAGGAGTGAGAGTGACCGTAACAGGCGAAACATACCACTTGTCCTCACCAGGGTCCCCCTTCACAAGGTAAGCGGTGACAGGTGGCCTCCGGTCGATGTTGAATTCCAGCGGACCTACCTGAACCTCATTGCCTGCTTTATCACGCGCTCTCAATTGCAGGGTGTGATAGCCTTCGTCCGAGATACGGATAGAGGTTCCTGGGTTCCACGACTGCCACACCCCCTCATCGACTCGATACGCGACCTGGGCTACGCCCGACGTTTCGTCGTGCACGCTCACATCCACCGTGACCGTGTCCGTGTACCACCCGCTCGAGCGCGGCTCCGGTTCGATTGTATAAGTAATAACGGGCGGCGAGGTATCCACGCCGATTGTTACCATCGTCCTCGGTGTCCAATTCCCAGCCTTATCCACGGCTTCATAGGTCACCGTGTACAAGCCATCGGCCGTCAAGGCCAGCAGAGTTCCACTCACCCAATCCCCCGTGCCGAGTCTGTACTGCACCCGTTCCACTCCGGAAAGGGCATCCACCGCGTTGAGCGTCACGGTGACAGGCCCCACGTACCAGCCATTTCCTCCTAAGGGGCCTACAACGTTCGGAGTAATGGACGGGGGAGTAGCATCGTATCGGAACGCGTGAGGGAGGGAATTGGCCCGGGTGTGATCGGCGTTACCCGCAGCGTCGAGGAGCCAAATGTACACGTCGAAGGCTCCTTCGCCCGGAACCTGGATGTGCTGCAACTCGGAAATGTTCTCACCGCGCACAAGGATACCGTCGGTTGGATGCGCGGGAGGCGAGGTAAAACGGTAGTATACACCGGCAATGCCCGAAATGTCCGGCGGATTGTTCCAGGTCAGGGTAAAATCGTTGGTGGATTGCCAACCTGAAGGGGAAGCCTCCAATCCAAAAGGTGGCAATGGGGGTGTGGCATCATAGCGAGCCGTAACGGTGGCTACGCGGGTATGGTCGGCGTGACCCAATCCGTCTTGCAGCCACACGTAGATGGGCGTCTCTCCTTCCACAGGGACCGTGATGCCCGTCAAGGCGCGAATGTCGTTTCCGGCCACAAACACGCCATCGCTGGCGGAGGTCGGCTTCACCCCGATGCTGTACCACGCGCCTGCAATGCCCGCGGGATCGAAGGGGTTGGTCCAGGTGACGGTGAAGGCGTTGCGATTCGTCCAGCCCTGGGGCGAAATGACGACATTGCCGGGTGGAGGGGGCGCGGAGAGGTCGATCACGGCCGTGACGGGATGGGAGGTGGTTTCATGGCCGGCTGTATCCCGGGCCCGCGCGCGCACCGTATAATACCCATCCCCCCACGCAGGCAAAGGCCCACTGTACTGCCACGAGGTTGTGCCGCTGGCCGTCAACCAGGCCGGCGCGGGTTGCCAATCTGAGCCATTCCAGTACAGCCCGCCATCGTTTTGCAGGGTAATGCTGACCTCCGTCACGCCCGACGTCGCGTCGTCGGCTGAACCCGCCAGGGTCAGGGA